>NZ_JBGCBY010000021.1:0-155342 GCF_041262165.1 Streptacidiphilus sp. MAP12-16 | reverse complement strand
CGCCGATGGTACTGCAGGGGGGACCCTGTGGGAGAGTAGGACGCCGCCGAACAACCATTGACAGTAAGCCCCCTGACCACCGGTCAGGGGGCTTACTGCGTTCCAGCCGCCCCGGGGCGGGGTGCCGGCTCTTCGGCCGGGTAAAGTCGCCGTATATAGTCCGTTCGCTTCAGGAGGCCCCCGGGTGGAGGTTCAGGAGACACGCGTCCAGACCGACCGTGTGCTCACCATCCCCAACGTGCTCAGCATGGCGAGGCTCGTTGGCGTGCCCGTGTTCCTGTGGCTGGTGCTGTGGCCGGTGTTCGGAGGGCCCAAGAACGACGGCTGGGCCATCGCGATTCTCATGGCCAGCGGGGTAAGTGACTACCTTGACGGCAAGCTGGCTCGCAAGTGGGGGCAGATCAGCCGTCTGGGTCAACTTCTCGACCCTCTTGCCGACCGCCTGTTCGTGCTCTCCACGATCGTGGGCCTGACCTGGCGCGGGATCATGCCCTGGTGGCTGACCGCGTTGTTGCTGGGTCGAGAGGTGTTCATCGCGGCGTTGCTGCCGGTGCTCAGGAGCCACGGCTACGGGCCGCCCCAGGTGAACTTCCTGGGGAAGGCGGCTACGTTCAATCTGATGTACGCGTTCCCGTTGCTTCTGCTCACCGAGACGCATGGCTGGCTCGGAAGTGTGGCATCAATCATTGGATGGGCGTTCGTCTGGTGGGGTACGACGCTCTACTGGTGGGCAGGGATCCTGTACGCGGTTCAGACCCGACGGCTCGTCCGGGCGGGTACCGCAGCCGACTGACCCCGGGGCCCCGTGGGGTGCCTGGTCCGAGGGCCGACGGCGGACGACACGTCCCACCCGAGGCCACAAGGAGGAACCACCCGACATGAAGGCCGTTGTGATGGCCGGCGGTGAGGGCACGCGCCTCCGCCCTATGACATCGAGCATGCCCAAGCCCCTGCTTCCGGTCGTGAACCGACCGATCATGGAGCATGTGCTCCGCTTGCTGAAGCGTCACGGGCTGATCGACACCGTCGTGACAGTGCAATTCCTGGCCTCGCTCGTCCGGAACTACTTCGGAGACGGCGAAGAGCTGGGGATGAACCTCACCTACGCGAATGAGGAGACCCCGCTCGGAACCGCCGGCAGCGTCAAGAACGCGGAGGACGCGCTCAAGGACGACTCGTTCCTGGTGATCTCCGGCGACGCTCTCACGGACTTCGACCTCACTGAGCTGATGGAGTTCCACCGGTCGAAGGGCGCGCTCGTCACGGTGTGCCTGACCCGGGTGCCCAACCCGCTGGAGTTCGGCATCACCATCGTCGACGACGAGGGCCGGGTCGAACGCTTTCTGGAGAAGCCGACCTGGGGCCAGGTGTTCTCGGACACCGTGAACACCGGCATCTATGTGATGGAACCCGAGGTCTTCGACTACGTCGCCGCGGACACCTCGGTCGACTGGTCCGGGGACGTCTTCCCGCAGCTCCTCAAGGAGGGGAAGCCGATCTACGGCTTCATCGCCGAGGGCTACTGGGAGGATGTCGGCACGCACGAGAGCTATGCGAAGGCCCAGGCGGACGTTCTGGAAGGCAAGGTCGATGTCGATATCGACGGCTTCGAGATCTCGCCCGGCGTCTGGGTGGCCGAGGGTGCCGAGGTGGACCCCGAGGCGGTGCTGCGCGGTCCGCTCTACATCGGCGACTACGCCAAGGTCGAGGCCGGGGTCGAGCTGCGCGAGCACACCGTGCTGGGCAGCAACGTCGTCGTGAAGCGCGGTGCGTTCCTGCACCGGGCGATCGTCCACGACAACGTCTACATCGGTCCGCAGTGCAACCTGCGTGGCTGTGTCATCGGGAAGAACACCGATGTCATGCGCGCTGCGCGGATCGACGACGGGGCGGTGATCGGCGACGAGTGCCTGATCGAGGAGGAGTCGATCATCGCGGGCAATGTCCGCGTGTACCCCTTCAAGACCATCGAGGCCGGTGCGGTCGTCAACACCTCGGTCATCTGGGAGTCCCGCGGGCAGGAGCACCTCTTCGGCGCGCGCGGCGTCTCCGGGATCATCAACGTCGAGATCACACCCGAGCTGGCCGTACGGCTGGCAGGTGCCTACGCGACCACCCTGAAGAAGGGCGCCACCGTCACGATCGCCCGTGACCACTCGCGTGGCGCCCGCGCCCTCAAGCGGGCCATGATCTCGGCTCTGCAGGCCAGCGCGATCGACGTCCGCGACCTGGAGAACGTTCCGATGCCGGTGGCCCGGCAGCAGACGGCGCGCGGCAGCGCCGGCGGCATCATGCTGCGGACGACACCCGGCGTACCGGACTCGCTCGACATCCTCTTCTTCGACGAGCGCGGCGCGGACCTCTCCCAGGCGGGTCAGCGCAAGCTGGACCGTGTGTACGCGCGCCAGGAGTACCGCAGGGCCTTCCCCGGTGAGATCGGCGACCTTACCTTCCCCAGCAGCGTGTTCGACTCCTACGCGGGCACCCTGCTCCGTGCCGTCGACACCAGCGGGGTCCCCGAGGCCGGGCTCAAGGTCGTCATCGACGCCGCCCACGGCAGTGCCGGTCTTGTTCTGCCGAGCATCCTCGGGCGGCTCGGCATCGAGGCGTTGACCGTGAACCAGGGGATGGACGAGGCGCGGCCGACCGAGTCGGCCGAGGATCGGCGCGCCGGCCTGATGCGGCTCGGCGAGATGGTCGCGTCCTCGCGGGCGGCCTTCGGGGTGCGCTTCGACCCGGTCGGCGAGCGCGTCTCCCTGGTCGACGAGCGGGGCCATCTGATCGAGGACGACCGGGCTCTGCTGGTGTTCCTCGACCTGGTGGCGGCCGAGGGACGCAGCGGCAAGGTCGCCCTCCCGGTGACCACGACCAGGATCGCCGAGCAGGTCGCGGCGTACCACGGTACCCAGGTGCTGTGGACCACGACCTCGCCGGACGACCTCACCCGCGCCGCCTCCGCCGAGGGCACGATCTTCGGCGGTGACGGCCAGGGCCGTTACGTGATCCCCGAGTTCAGCGGGATCTTCGACGGCGCCGCGGCCTTCGTCCGGCTGGTGGGCCTGGTCGCACGCACACAGTTGACGCTGAGTCAGATTGATGCGCGGATCCCCAAGGCGCATGTCCATCGCCGCGACCTGGCGACTCCTTGGTCGGCCAAGGGCATGGTGATGCGATCCGTGGTGGAGGCCGCCGGCGACCGGCATGTCGACACGACCGACGGCGTCCGGGTGGTGGAGCCGGACGGCCGCTGGACGATGGTCGTTCCCGACCCCGCGGAGGCTGTCACCCACCTGTGGGCGGAGGGCCCTGATGACGCCTCCACACAGGCCCTGTTGGACGAGTGGAGCGCGGTGGTCGAAGCCACCGAGCGTTTGAGCTGACCGAATCAGGAGTTGTGGGCCGGTGCGTCACCGCACCGGCCCGCGAACGCAGTCGGCAGTGCGCCGGCACGGCGGAGAGTTTGTCACGATCCGGTGCCGGGTTCGTCCTGCGGGACGCGAGTTGCGTCAGTGAACGCGATCCGACATGCGACGATGTGGCCCATGTCAGCCACAGGGACGGATGGTGAACGGGCAGCGCAGTACGCGCGGACTGACGCATCCATGTCGCTGTTGACCAACGTCATGGAGCACAGCCTCGACGAGGGCTACGCGGAGGCGGCGCGGACACGTGGGGCGTACGGCTCCAGCCGGATGCCGACGACGCTCCGGGGCAGGCTTCTGCTCGCGCTCGGACTGGCACTTCCGGCTCTGGTGCTGACCGTCGGGGCGGTGCAGGTCAGGGCGTCCGCGCCGGTCGCCGCGAAGGAGCGCCAGGCGCTGATCCAGCGGGTCGACACCGAAACGGCCAACGCCGACCAGGTGCAACAGGAGGTCAGGAGGCTGCAGGCGCAGATCGCCGACCTCGGACGGCAGCCCACAGGCGGCGGCGGAGCGTCCCAGCTGGGGCAGTTGGGCCTGGTGACGGGAACGGTGGACGCCTACGGGCCGGGACTGAAGGTCGTGCTGGACGACTCGACCGCCGCAGGTACCGACGGCGGCACCAACCCCCGTACCGCTGCCGGTTTCGGTGACACCGGCCGAGTGCGCGACCGCGACGTCCAGTTGGTGGTCAACGCACTCTGGCAGTCGGGCGCCGAGGGTGTGGCGATCAACGGGCAGCGGCTGACCTCGCTGTCGGCGATCCGGGCGGCCGGTGACGCGATACTGGTCGACAACCGCCCGCTCGTGCTCCCTTACACCGTCCTGGCGATCGGGGGCGGCGGGCTGGAGAGCGGGTTCACGCAGAATGTCTACGGCGGCATCTACCTGAGCCGGCTGCACCAGGACTACGCAATCAGATACAGCATTACCGCACAGGACCGTGTCGACCTGCCTGCAGCTGCCAGAAGCGGCCTGCTGTACGCGGTGCCGACAGGCAGGGGAGGAGCAACACCGTGATCGCCGTTCTTGGCCTCGTCGTCGGGGTCGTCGTCGGGCTGGTGGTCCAGCCCGGCATTCCCGCGGCCGTGGTGCCGTATCTCCCGATCGCCATCGTCGCCGCGCTGGACGCGGTGTTCGGAGGGATCCGGGCGATGCTCGACGGGATCTTCGACGACAAGGTGTTCGTCGTGTCCTTCCTCTCCAACGTGGTGGTCGCCGCGCTGATCGTGTTCCTCGGTGACCAGCTGGGCGTGGGCTCGCAGCTCTCCACCGGGGTGGTCGTCGTGCTGGGCATCCGGATCTTCTCCAACGCGGCCGCGATCAGGCGGCATGTGTTCCGGGCCTAGCGGGGTGCACCCGGTGGTCCAACCGGGTAGGACGGGTGGCAGGATGATCGGCGCAGGTCGGGAGCGGCGGGAGTACAGGTGAGTCAGGACGAGGAGCCGGTGGGGGAGCACGTCGCCCCCACGCCGGAGCCTGCCCTGCCGGACGGGCCTGCCCTGCCGGACAAGCCTGGCGTGCCGGACGGGCCTGGCGTGACGGATGGGTCTGGCGCGACGGACAGGCCTGCACCGACGGACGGGAACGATGCCGACGAGCCGCGGCCCGAAACCGCCCCCGAGCACCGGTCTGAGTCCGAGTCGCAGCCCTCCTCTTCCTCCGCTGCCGCGGCTACCGTGCCCTCCGTGGCGCTGACCGGTCGTCAACGGCTGCGCGCCGCGCTCTGGCCGCCGCGGCTGTCGCGGGGGCAGCTGGTGGTGGCCCTGCTGCTCTTCTCGCTGGGCCTGGGCCTGGCCATCCAGGTCCGCTCCACCAGTACCGAGAGCCAGCTGCGCGGTGCCCGGCAGGAGGACCTGGTGCGGATCCTGGACGAGGTCGACGCCCGGCAGCAGCGCCTGCAGAGCGAGCGGCAGCAACTGCAGCAGTCCCTCGCCACGCTGCAGAACAGCTCGCAGCAGGCGAAGGAGGCGCAGATTCAGACTCTTACCAAGGAGCAGCAGTTGGGCGTGCTGGCCGGCACGGTCGGCGCGACCGGTCCGGGGATCGAGTTGACCATCAAGGACCCCGGTGGCAAGGTCCAGGCGGATATGCTGCTCAACACTTTGGAGGAGCTGCGCGCGGCGGGGGCGGAGGCGGTTCAGATCAACGATGTGCGAGTCGTGGCCAACACCTGGTTCTCCGACGGGACCCCCGGAACCGTCGAGATCGGCGGCAAGCCGGTCTCGGAGCCGTACCGCTTCACCGTGATCGGCAACTCACAGGATCTCGATACGGGCTTGAACATCCCTGGCGGGGTCGTGCAGTCGGTCGACAAGCTGCAGGCGAGCGCGATCGTCACCGAGCAGAAGGCACTTGCGGTGACCGCTTTGATCCCGCTCAGCACCCCTGGCTACGCTCACTCGGCGCAGCCGTGAGGGCGCCCCGGGCCGATGACGGCCCTCTCGCCAGCAGGTCTCAACCCAACTCTCAACTATCGTCCATGATGGCTTCACCCTGCCCGTCGGGCAGGCTCGTGTCACGCAAGGGGAATCGTCCGTGAGTCTGTTCTCGAAGCTGTTCGGTCGGAAGTCCCCTCAGGGTGCCGTCGAGGCCCCCACGGCTCGGCACCGCAGGGCGGACGAGGAGGCGCGGACGCAGTCCGTGCCGGGAAGCGTCGTACCCGGAATGCGGGGCGCCGCGGAGAACGAGGCGTTCGCGCCGGTGCAGGACGGTCCGTTGTACCGCGGCGACTCGCGACACGCGGAGGCGGACGGTGGCGGCCGCATAGCACCTGAAGCGGTACCCTCAACCTCGGGTGGAGGGTTTGGAACCGATCCGTATTCGCAGGCTGCGGCAGGCGATCCGCGACAGGAGGCGGCAGGCGTGACGGTGTGCACCCGGTGCGGGAACAGCAATCCTGAGGCGAGCCGCTTCTGTTCCAACTGCGGTGCGCCGCTGCGGGCCCGCGGCTTCGCCGAGCGGCCCTCGGAGACCACGTCCACGATCTCGATCTCCGGCCTCGAAGCCTACGAGCCCGAGGTGTCCGCGCCGGTCACCCCGGCGATCTCGCCGGAGGCGCAGGCCGCGGTGGACGCCCTGCCCCCGGGCTCGGCGCTGCTGGTGGTCCGTCGCGGCCCCAACTCGGGCAGCCGCTTCCTGCTGGACACCGAGCTGACGACGGCCGGCCGGCACCCCGAGAGCGACATCTTCCTGGACGACATCACCGTGTCCCGGCGGCATGTCGAGTTCCGGCGCACCGCTTCGGGCTTCGCCGTGGCCGACGTGGGCAGTCTCAACGGCACGTACGTCAATCGGGAGCGCATCGACGAGGTGCCGCTGAGCACGGGTGACGAGGTCCAGATCGGCAAGTACCGGCTGGTCTTCTTCGAGAGCCGCAGGGGGTACTGACCCGGCGGGCCCAGCAGCCTTCAACGAAGATCAGCCGGGTCCGGCGGCCATCACGGAGGAGTGGGTCCTGTGCAGGGCGAGAACGGTGGATCCGAGGCGGGCAGGCAACTGCTGAGCATCGGTGCGGTACTCGGTGTGCTGCGTGACGAGTTCCCCGAGGTGACGATCTCCAAGATCCGGTTCCTGGAGGCGGAGCGCCTCGTGGAACCGCAGCGGACCCCGTCCGGCTACCGCAAGTTCAGCCGCGAGGACGTCACCCGGCTCGCCTACGTGCTGCGCATGCAGCGGGACCACTACCTGCCGCTGCGGGTGATCCGCGAGCATCTCGACGCGATGGACGCGGGCGAGGAGCCGCCGGTGCTGCCCGGCGCGGAGCAGCCGGCCATCGGGGCACCGGTCCTGGCCGACCAGGTCGCGCGGGACGCGGTCCTGCCGGGCCCGCGACTGGGCCGGGCGGAGCTGCTGGCCGCGGCCGGCGTCGCCGAGCAGCAGCTCGCCGATTGGGAGTCGTACGGGCTGGTGGCGGCGACTGCCGACGGCGGCTTCGACCCGGAGATGCTGCAGGTCGCCCGGCTGGTCGCGGAGCTGGGCCGGTTCGGACTCGAACCTCGGCACCTGCGTGCGGTGAAGGCCGCCGCCGACCGGGAGGTCGGATTGGTGGAGCAGGTGGTTGCACCGCTTCGGCGGCACCGGAACCCCCAGACGCGCGCCCATGCGGCGGCGTTGGCCCGGGAGCTGGCGACGCTGTCGGTGCGGCTGCACGCCGCGCTTGTGCAGGCCGGGCTGCGGGCCCAGCCGGGGCTCTGAACCGTTCCTCCCGAGAAGCTGTGAGGAAGCACACTGATCCAGTTCGGTATCGCCCAGAAACCGGGAGAACTGGAGTATCGGGGCGTAGCGCCCTAGGGTTGCCACTGTGAACGAGCTAGACGTCGTGGGTGTCAGGGTGGAGATGCCGTCGAACCAGCCGATCGTGCTCCTGCGCGAAGTCGGTGGCGACCGGTACCTCCCCATCTGGATCGGCCCGGGTGAGGCCACCGCGATCGCCTTCGCCCAGCAGGGGATGACACCGGTACGGCCGCTCACGCACGATCTCTTCCGGAACGTCCTGGAGGCGGTGGGCCAGCAGCTCACCGAGGTCCGTATCACCGACCTGCGCGAAGGCGTGTTCTACGCCGAACTGGTCTTCGCGAGCGGCGTGGAGGTGAGCGCCAGGCCGTCCGACGCCATAGCGCTCGCGCTGCGCACCGGGGCACCGATCTACGGGAGCGACGGGGTGCTGGACGAGGCCGGGATCGCGATCCCGGACGAGCAGGAGGACGAGGTCGAGCGGTTCCGCGAGTTCCTGGACCAGATCTCGCCCGAGGACTTCGGCAGCAGCAGCCAGTAGTCCCGAACGAGTGGTCCCCACTGCGGGCCCAGTGGCCATTCAGGGCCCCGTACCCCCGACAAGGGCACGCTAAACCACTCGTCAGGGCGACATCACCCGGCATGCCGAGCGTGGCGATCGTTGACGCACGTCTGGCAACTGCCTACCGTCGGGTGTGGACGTCCTGGGGTATGCCACCCGCACCCTCGGCGACGGTTCCGCGAGACGACTGGACGGAGGGCCGCGTGAGCAGCACCGGCGACAGCACGGCCGCAGGTGGCTCCTGCCCCATCCATCCCGGGTTCCGCAGCCCCGGCCGGTCGGCGCGGACCGCGCGGGTCGGTTGGGAGGCCGTCACGGCCATGGTGCCGGAGCAGGACAGCTCCGGCGCGGAACGGGACTCCGTCCCGCCCGGCCCGACCTCGGGTCTGATCGGCTACCGGGGGCCCACCGCGTGCGCCGCTGCCGGGATCACCTACCGCCAGCTGGACTACTGGGCGCGCACGGGCCTGGTGGAGCCGACCGTCCGCGCGGCCGGTGGGTCCGGTACGCAGCGGCTCTACGGCTTCATGGACGTCCTGCTGCTCAAGGTCGTGAAGCGGCTCCTCGACGTCGGCGTGTCGCTGCAGAGCATCCGGGCTGCGGTCGTCCATCTGCGTTCCTGCGGTGTGGCGGACCTGTCCGGGATCACGCTGATGAGCGACGGTGCGACGGTGTATCAGTGCACCTCCCCGAACCAGGTCGTGGAACTGTTCCAGGGCGGGCAGGGCGTGTTCGGCATCGCCCTCGGGGCCGTGTGGCGAGAGCTGGAGAGCTCGCTGCGGCGGCTGCACGGCGAACGCGCCGACACCGGCGAGACCCTGGTCGGCTTCGACCCCGCCGACGAACTCGCACGTCGCCGCAACCGCGCGGGCTAGGCCTGCGTCCGCAGTCGTCAGAGCCCTGAGGACGCCGGGGCGGGGACGACGTGCGGGAGGACTTGAATGTCGGCGGGTCTGCGGCGGGTGCTCCGAAGGTTCCGGGAAGGGTTCGGAGCGTGGCTCGGTCGGGTGCTGCGGACCCGGCAGGGGCAGCGGCGGGCCGTCCAGCTCGCCGGCGCGCTGGCGGTGGTCGCACTGCTGCCTTCGACCTGGCTGTACCTGGACGCGGCACAGCGCCTGCGCACGGTCGCCGACGCGCCCTCCGCGCCCGTCGCCGTGGTCTTCGGCGCGGGACTCGACCAGGGCAGGCCCACGCCGTATCTGGCGCACCGGCTGGACGCCGCGCTGCAGCTCTACCGCGAGGGCAAGGTGCGTGCATTCCTGGTGACCGGGGACAACGGGCACATCGGCTACGACGAGCCCGACGCGATGCGCACGTACCTGGTCGGTCATAGCGTCCCGCAGGAGCGGGTGGTGCGCGACTACGCGGGATTCGACACCTGGGACTCGTGCAGCCGGGCGCGGCGGATCTTCGGCGTGAACCGGGCGATCCTGGTCAGCCAGGACTTTCACATCCGGCGGGCGATCGCGCTGTGCCGGGCGGCGGGCGTGGACGCCTACGGAGTCGGGGTCGCCGAGCCGCACGACACGACCTGGTACTACGGCGGAGTCCGGGAACTGCCCGCTGCCGGGAAAGCCCTGATCGACGTGCTGTTCACGCCCGACCCGCACCTGCTCGGACCGCAAGTCACCACGCTGGAGCAGTGGCGCTGACAGCCGCAGTCGGCGCGTCGTCCCCAGGCGGTCAGGTCGCACTGTCAGTGCTGTGGGCGATGATCGACGCATGCGGTCCGTGCCGTCGATCCTCCACCTCGACATGGACGCCTTCTTCGCAGCGGTGGAGCAGGCGTCCAAGCCGAGCCTGCGCGGAAAACCCGTGGTCGTGGGCGGTCTCGGCGGTCGGGGCGTGGTCGCCACCGCCTCCTACGAGGCCCGGCGCTTCGGGGTGCACTCGGCCATGCCGATGGCGCAGGCTCGGCGGCTGTGCCCCAACGCGGCATTCCTGATCCCCCGGTTCGAGCTCTACCGGCAGGTCAGCGACTTCGTGATGGGACTGCTCCGGGAACTGTCACCGCTGGTCGAGCCGCTCAGCCTGGACGAGGCGTTCGTCGACCTGGAAGCCGGTCCGTACGGGGAGCTGCTGCGCGAGAGCAGTTCGGACGAGGGTGCGGCACTGGTTCGGGCCCTGGGCGAGGACCTGCGGGCGGACATCCTGGCCGAGGTCGGGCTGACCGCCTCGGTCGGACTCTCCGGAACCAAGTTCCTCGCCAAGATCGCCTCCGAGCAGGCCAAGCCCGACGGCCTGGTGCTGATCGAGCCGGGCCGGGAGCGGGAGGTACTGGACCCGCTGCCGGTGCGCGCGCTGCCCGGCGTCGGCCCGGCGACCGCCGAGACCCTGCGCCGCCTCGGGCTGACCCGGGTCTCCCAGGTGGCGGCGACCCCCGAGGACGAATTGGTGCGGCTGCTCGGTCGTGCGCACGGCGCGAGCGTCCACGCGCTGGCGCTCGGCCTTGACGAGCGCGCGGTCGTGGCGGAGCGGGACGCCAAGTCGGTGTCGGTGGAGGACACCTTCGAGGTGGACCTGGCAGACCGGGAGCGGATCAGGTTCGAGCTCGACCGGCTCGCCGACCGCTGCGTGCGGCGGCTGCGTAGTGCGGCGAAGTCGGGGCGGACCGTGGTGATCAAGGTACGGCGCTTCGACTTCTCCACGCTGACCCGATCGGAGACGCTGCCCGCGCCCACGGACGATCCGCTGGTGATCGCGGGGGTGGCCCGGCGGCTGCTGGAGCAGGTCGAGCTCACCGGGGGAGTGCGACTGCTGGGCGTCGGCGTCTCCGGACTCGCGGACTTCACCCAGGAGGACCTGTTCGCCCAGGCCCAACGCGAGGCAGAGGAAGCGGCGGAGGCGTCGGCGGAAGCGGAAGCGGCGGAGGCTGAGGGAGACACAGAAGCAGCGCGCGGCACGGCGGCCGGCACCGCAGGGGCCGAAGAGGCGGACAGTGGCGCTGCGGCGGCCTACGGCGGGCCTGCCGGCCCCCGGGCGTTCCACCCGGGCGCCTTCCCCGGCGCCGCGGGGGACACCGGCGCACGGCGGTGGATGCCGGGACAGGACGCGCACCACGTCGAGTACGGGCACGGCTGGGTGCAGGGCAGCGGTGTGGGCCGGGTGACGGTGCGCTTTGAGATCCCCTGGTCAAAACCTGGCCGGGTCCGCACCTTCGCGGTGGACAATCCCGCGCTCGATCCGGCGGAACCGCTGTCGATCGCGCGCGCCGATCGGGAGGAGAGCGCGGGCGGAGACGGGTGAGGGGAGACGGGCAGTTCGCCCGTCTGCCCTTACCCCCGTGTGGTCGGTCGGGGCTCTTGGGCAACCGCTAGGCACGTAGGGCGTGGCCGGGGAGATCAGGCTGCGCGGGCGGCCCCGACGGAGCCATGGAGGGCGCGGAGGACGCTGAGGGTGCGGGCGGGGCGGAGTGCGGCGCCGGAGCGGACGCGGCAGAGGGTACGGAGGAGCCCGCCGACGGCGCGGACATCGCACTGTCCTGGACCGGGGTCGGCTCGTCGGGGCGGGTGCTGTCGTGGACCTGGATGTGCTCGCGGTGCACCTCGTCCCGGACCACCTCCTCCTCGGTGAACCGCTCCGTCACCAGCCGGATCCGCTCCACCGGAACGACCGCCTTGCGGACGATCACCCGCTGCTCGTGCAGGGTGACCTCCTCGGTGCTCTCCGAGATCTCCTGGTCCGACAGCTGTGCGCGCTCCTCCGCGGTCACCGGCACCCGCTCCACCCGGATCCGCTCCCGGATCACCGGTACCCGGCGCTCCACCTGCTCGGAGGTCACGTACTTGCGCAGCCGGGCCCGCCCGAGAACATGCCACTCGGTGGCGATGTCGAGCCGCTCCTCGCGGCAGACGAACTCAATCGGCTCGGGCACGCCGACCTGTCCCGGGTCGACCGCGGGGGCCGCCGCCTTGGCCAGGTCGGGCACGATGGCACCGGGCTTGGGACCGCTGGGGTGGTCGGTCAGCGGGTTGGCGTAGAGGTCCGGATGCGGTACGTGCGCGTGCGCGGCCGTCGGAGCCGGTGCCGTAGCCGGTGCAGGAGCCGGAGCCGGAGCAGGAGCCGCAGCCGGTGCAGGAGCCGGAGCAGCCATGAACGCCGCGGTACGGCTGGTGTCCGCGGCAGCCCGCGGCGGCGCCTCGGTGTGGGCCGCCGAAGGCATGGTCGTGGCGGTCGTGGCCGCGGTGACCGCCGTGGCCGCCGTGGCCGCAGGGGCGGCGACCCCGCTGCCGTTGCGGTTGTGCAGTCCGGAACCGCTGTTCGCGCCCTCGCCCGCCGGGACGTCCAGGCCGTAGTAGCGGTAGAGCTGCAACTCCTGTGCCGGTGACAGGTGCTGGCCCACGCCGAAATCGGGGGAGTCTTTGACCTTGGACTTGTCGTAGGGCACGCGCAACTCGTCGCTGACGAACTCGCTGCTGGTCAGCGGCACGAAGGCATCACGACCGAAGAGCCCGGTCCGGACGGCTGCCCACTCGGGCTGGCCGGTGGCGTCGTCGAGGTACACCTCGTCCACGGTGCCGATCTTGTCGCCGTGGCGGTCCACAGCCTTGTGGCCGATCAGGTCCCTGGGGTCGATCTCGGTCTGCACGGCTCGTCCACTCCTCACGGCGGGCTCGGGGCAATACGGTCAACTCATACGAAAAGGCACAAAGATCGATTTGTCGAATGCCCGGAGCCATGCGGGTGTGTCGTTGGTCCATTCGATGTCGCGCATGCGCTCGCTGGTACCCTGGCGTCGACCGGTCGAGCGTGCGCGGGAGAGCCCGCACACCGCTGTGGCGCCGAAGGAGCAACTCCTCCCCGGAATCTCTCAGGCATCCGTACCGCGCGCGCGAGGTCACTCTGGAAAGCAGGGCAGGGTCGGGTGTACGCAAGTGCACACCGGGCAAGCCCTCACCGACGGTGAAAACCGGCGGCTGTCGTGCATGACGCACGGTGGCGGCCGGTGAAGCTCTCAGGTTCCATGACAGAGGGGGAGGTCGTCCCGGCACCCATGGTGCCAACCGGGTCAGACCAGGAGGCTCCCCAGCCATGACATCCCCCCTCGCCGGGCTTGCGCATTCCAGCCCCTTCGACCAGGACCTCTTCGAACGGCGCCACATCGGCCCCGACGCCGGGGCGCAGGCGAAGATGCTGGCCCACGTCGGCTACGCCAGCCTGGACGAGCTCACGGCCGCCGCGGTCCCCGGCGCGATCCGCAGCATCGAGGCGCTGGACCTGCCCGCCGCCCGCTCCGAGGCCGAGGTGCTGGCCGAGCTGCGCTCACTGGCCGGCCGCAACCAGGTGCTGCGTTCCATGATCGGCCTGGGCTACCACGGCACCTTCACCCCGCCGGTGATCCTGCGCAACGTGCTGGAGAACCCCTCCTGGTACACCGCCTACACCCCGTACCAGCCGGAGATCTCCCAGGGTCGCCTGGAAGCCCTGATCAACTTCCAGACCGTGGTCTCCGACCTGACCGGGCTCCCCACCGCCGGTGCCTCGCTGCTGGACGAGGGCACCGCCGCCGCCGAGGCTGTCGCCCTCGCGCGTCGCGTCGGCAAGGTAAAGGGCGGGGTCTTCGTCATCGACGCCGACGCGCTGCCGCAGACCATCGCCGTGATCCAGACCCGCGCGGAGCCGCAGGGTGTTGAGACCGTCGTCGCCGACCTCAGTGCGGGCATCCCCGCCGAGCTGGTCGAGCGCGGCGTCTTCGGTGTGCTGCTGCAGTACCCGGGTGCTTCCGGCGCCGTCCGCGACCTCGCGCCGGTCGTCGAGCAGGCCCACGGCCTGGGCGCGATCGTCGCCGTCTCCGCCGACCTGCTCGCGCTGACCCTGCTGACCTCCCCCGGCGCGCTGGGCGCGGACATCGCTATTGGCACCACCCAGCGCTTCGGCGTCCCGATGGGCTTCGGCGGACCGCACGCCGGCTACATGGCCGTCCGAGCCGAGTACGCGCGCAGCCTGCCCGGCCGCCTGGTCGGCGTGTCCGTCGACGTCGACGGCAACCGCGCCTACCGGCTCGCGCTGCAGACCCGCGAGCAGCACATCCGCCGTGAGAAGGCCACCAGCAACATCTGCACCGCGCAGGTGCTGCTCGCGGTCATGGCCTCCATGTACGCCGTGTACCACGGCCCGGACGGGCTGCGGGCGATCGCCACCCGCACCCACCGCTACGCCTCCGTGCTGGCCGAGGGCCTGCGCGCGGGCGGCGTCGAGGTCGTCCACGACGCCTTCTTCGACACCGTCACCGCGCGGGTCGCCGGCCGCGCCGCCGAGGTCGTCGAGGCCGCCCGCGCCGTCGGCGTGAACCTGCGCCTGGTGGACGCCGACCTGGTCGGCATCGCCTGCGACGAGACCACCACCCGCGCCGACCTGGCCGCCGTCTGGACCGCCTTCGGCGTTCCGGCGGGCGACGTCGACGCGCTGGAGGCCGCGGCGGGCGAGAAGCTGCCCGAGGCGCTGCGCCGCAGCGAGGACTACCTCACCCACCCGGTGTTCCACGCGCACCGCTCCGAGACCGGGATGCTGCGCTACCTGCGCAAGCTCGCCGACAAGGACTACGCGCTGGACCGGGGCATGATCCCGCTGGGTTCCTGCACCATGAAGCTCAACGCGACCACCGAGATGGAGCCGGTCACCTGGCCGGAGTTCGCCGACGTGCACCCGTTCGCACCGGAGGAGCAGGCGGCGGGCTACCTGACGCTGATCCACGAGCTGGAGGACCGCCTGGCCGAGCTCACCGGCTACGACAAGGTCAGCATCCAGCCCAACGCCGGGTCCCAGGGCGAGCTCGCGGGTCTGCTCGCGGTCCGCGCCTACCACCACGCCAACGGCGACACCGGCCGTGACGTCTGCCTGATCCCCTCCTCGGCGCACGGCACCAACGCCGCCAGCGCCGTGATGGCCGGAATGCGCGTGGTCGTCGTCAAGACCCTCGTCGACGGCGACGTGGACATCGAGGACCTGCACGCCAAGATCGAGCAGCACCGCGACCAGCTGTCCGTGCTGATGGTCACCTACCCGTCCACGCACGGCGTGTTCGAGGAGAACATCGCCGACATCTGCGCCACCGTGCACGAGGCCGGTGGCCAGGTCTACGTCGACGGCGCCAACCTCAACGCGATGGTCGGTCTGGCCAAGCCGGGCAAGTTCGGCGGCGACGTCTCGCACCTGAACCTGCACAAGACCTTCTGCATCCCGCACGGCGGCGGCGGCCCCGGCGTCGGCCCGGTCGCGGTGCGCGAGCACCTCGCGCCGTACCTGCCGAACCACCCGCTGCAGCCCTCGGCGGGCCCGGCGACCGGTGTCGGCCCGATCTCGGCGGCGCCCTGGGGCTCGGCGGCGATCCTGCCGATCTCGTGGTCGTACGTGCGGCTGATGGGCGGCGAGGGACTGAAGCGCGCCACCCAGGTGGCGGTGCTCAGCGCCAACTACATCGCCAAGCGCCTCGCGCCGTACTACCCCGTGCTCTACACCGGCCCGGCCGGGCTGGTCGCGCACGAGTGCATCATCGACCTGCGCCCGCTGGCCAAGTCGGCCGGGGTCAGCGTCGACGACGTCGCCAAGCGCCTGATCGACTACGGCTTCCACGCACCGACGATGTCGTTCCCGGTCGCCGGCACGCTGATGATCGAGCCCACCGAGAGCGAGGACCTGGGCGAGATCGACCGCTTCTGCGAGGCGATGATCGCCATCCGCGGCGAGATCGACCGGGTCGGCGCGGGCGAGTGGCCGGCCGAGGACAACCCGCTGGCCAACGCCCCGCACACGGCCGCACTGCTGGCGGGCGACTGGGAGCACCCGTACACCCGTCAGGAGGCCGTCTTCCCGGCCGGGGTCAACCCGGCGGAGAAGTACTGGCCGCCGGTGCGCCGCATCGACGGGGCCTTCGGCGACCGCAACCTGATCTGCTCCTGCCCGCCGATGGACGAGTACGAGGCATAGGTCGACGCGCGACGAATCGACACGCGACGAGTCGACACACGACGAGGGGCCGCCACCGAACTGTTCGGTGGCGGCCCCTCGTCGCGCGTTGTTTCAGGCCACCTTGGCCAGCGGACGGTGGGGGGCGATCACCCGGCCGTCGGGGAGAATCTCGCCGGTGTCCTCGAAGAGCAGGACGCCGTTGCACAGCAGGCTCCAGCCCTGTTCGGGGTGACTCGCCACGACGACGGCGGCCTCACGGTCCGGGGAATCGGCCGACGGGCAGTCAGGATGGTGCTGGCACATAGCGCGTACCCTCGATTCGAAGTTTCCGATCACGGCGCGGTCCGCTTCGGAGGTGTGAACCGCCTGCTTCTCGGGTAGAGGCTGAAGCCGCCCGCGCTGGTTCCCAGTGTCGATGGACAGGGACGCTCCCGCAGCCATTTGGTGACATGCGTCACCGGTCTCTGGCACGGACCACCCGTTTGGATCCCGACCGGCCTCGGAACGCACCGAAGTGACCATGCCGGGCATGGTCACTTCGGGTGATACGCAGAGTCAGTGCGTAGCCGTGAGCAACTGTCCGTTACTGAGGGCGAGCAGGGACAGCAGCTCGTCGGCGTCGTGAGGCCGATGGGCGGTGACCCCGAGCGGCGCGGGGGCGAGCGGAATCAGCAGGTCGGCGCTCTGTGCCCGGTCGAGCACGGGGTGCAACCAGAGCGCGGCCATGTAGTGGCCGGGTACGGAGAGCAGGCGCGGCAGGTACACGGTGGGTGAGCTCGCCGTGTGCTGTTTGGCCTGCTGCAGGGCGCGCAGGGTGGACAGCGGGTAGGGCCCCTCAGCGAAGTGGGAGAACACCTGACCCTCGGTGCACTCGCGGGTGTCCGCCGCGGCGACGACCTCGTCGCCGTCCTGGATCAGGAAGCGCCAGCCGGTGCGCCGGGCCCCGGCCAGCGCGGGGCCGGGAAGCGCCGCCATGGGGTCGAGCAGGTGGACCGGAAGCGGGTTCGCCGGGGCCAGCACCCCGGTCCGGCGTCGCATGGCCGCGGTGCGGACGGCGCGAACGGCGTTCGGGGAGTCCAGCGCGCCGAGGACGGCGCGGAGGGCGGCGGCTGGGGGCTGGGGCATCGACAAGGACATGGATTCGCCTCTCGGGGCAGAGACAGGCGGTGCGGGGGACGTGCCGAGGGGCCACCGACGCGGGGCGAGGGCCGGGGGTCCGGAGAGCTCAGGTGCGATGAGGCGGTGCCGCTTGGTACCGGACGGTGCTGAGCCGGGTTGCTGGGCCGGCAGGTTCTGACTGCTGCTTCAGGGCCTGGGGTCGTGGTTCGGGGCTGTTGCGGACGGCCCGACCACCCGGTACGGCGCGTGGCCGCCGAGGCGGTGCAACTCGTACCGGTTGTGGGGCAAGTCTATACGAACGGGTGCGCGCCGTGACTCTTCTACTACGCACCGTGTGCGGCCGCAAGGGACCTTCTCGGACGTTCGTGTACGCAAGAGGGTGTTGGCACATGCCCGGGCGCCGGGCTATCGATCTCCCGGGCTGGGCATGATGCCTCAGCCGGGAGGGACCCACGGCGTGCGGTCGACCGAGGAGGATGTCGCTCATGGGGGAGAAGGTCGCGGCCGGAGTATCCGACCTGGCTGACCGCCAGCTCTACCGCAGGAAGCTGAAGCAGTGCCTCGAAGCCCTGGAGCTGATGCTCGGCGAGCGCCGCTTCGCCCGTCCCCAGGCGGTGATGGGCCTGGAGATCGAACTCAATCTCGCAGACGAGGCGGGGCGCCCGGCCATGCTCAACGAGCAGGTGCTCGCGGCCATCGCCAGCGGTGACTTCCAGACCGAGCTGGGTCAGTTCAACATCGAGGTCAACATCGCCCCGCACCGCCTCGGCGGCCGGGTCTTCGAGGAGCTGCGCGAGGAGATCGACATCGGGCTGCGCTACGCGGACCGCAAGGCCGCCGAGGTCGGGGCGCGGATCGTCACCGTCGGC
Source organism: Streptacidiphilus sp. MAP12-16 (assembly GCF_041262165.1). Classification (NCBI taxonomy): domain Bacteria; kingdom Bacillati; phylum Actinomycetota; class Actinomycetes; order Kitasatosporales; family Streptomycetaceae; genus Streptacidiphilus; species Streptacidiphilus sp. MAP12-16. The sequence continues at coordinate 137,229 of NZ_JBGCBY010000021.1, read as the reverse complement.
ATCCTGCCCACCCTGACCAGCGACGACGCGGTGCTGGACAATATGTCGCACGGCGACCGGTACCACCTGCTCAACGACCGCATCCTGGCGGCGCGGGGCGAGGACATCGCCCTGGACATCGAGGGCGTGGAACGGCTGCGGGTGTCGAACGTGTCCATCGTCGCGGAGGCTGCCTGCACCTCGATGCAGCTGCACCTGCAGGTGACGCCGAGCCGCTTCGCCAGCGTCTGGAACGCGGCTCAGGCGCTGGTGGGCCCGCAGCTCGCGCTCGGGGCCAACTCGCCGTTCCTGTTCGAACGGGAGCTCTGGCGGGAGACCCGGCCGATTCTCTTCGAGCAGGCGTGCGACACGCGGCCTGACGAACTCAAGGTCCAGGGGGTGCGGCCGATCACCTGGTTCGGCGAGCGCTGGATCGACTCCGTGATGGACCTGTTCGAGGAGAACGTCCGCTACTTCCCCGGACTCCTCACCATCTGCGACGACGAGGACCCGCTCAAGGTGCTGGCGGCGGGCGGCATCCCTGCGCTGCGCGAGATGCGGCTGCACAACGGGACGATCTACCGCTGGAACCGCCCGGTGTACGACGTCACCGACGGCGTCCCGCACCTGCGGGTGGAGAACCGGGCGCTGCCGGCCGGGCCGACCGTGGTCGACACCCTTGCGAATGCGGCCTTCTACTACGGTCTGGTGCGCTCGCTCGCCGACCAGCCGCGGCCGGTGTGGAACCGGCTTCCGTTCGAACTCGCCGCCGAGAACTTCCATGTGGCCGCCCGCTGGGGCCTGGAGGCGGAACTGTGGTGGCCGCGCGCCGGGCGTTTCGGGTCGCGCGGGCCCGGCGTGCGGGCCGGCGGCGGGGTCTCCCGGGTTCCCGTGCGGGAGCTGGTGCTGGAGGAACTGCTCCCGCTGGCCTACCAGGGACTGGACGCCTGGGGGGTGGAGCCGCTGGACCGGGACCGCTACCTGGGCATCGTGGAGCAGCGGTGCGTCCGCAACGCCAACGGGGCGTCCTGGCAGAGCGCCGTGTTCCACGACCTGCGCGAGCGTACGGGGCTGGACCGTAGGTCAGCGCTGGTGGCCATGACCGGGCGTTACATGGAGCTGATGCGGACAGGGGACCCGGTGCACACCTGGCCGGTGCGCTGAGCGCGGGCGTGGGCCGGGTCCGGCCGCTGTGCGGAGCCCCGCAGCGGATGGGGCCTGTGGGATGATCGTCCGAATCGATCGTTTCGCATCGCCCCGCCCCGCCCGTGTCGGAGACACCGCCGTGACCACCACCGAAACCCTGCCGGCTCCGGCCGGCCAATCCCGCCGACTGCTGGGGCAGGAGACGGTGATCGTCCTCGCGCTGTCCCTGGGAGCCAGCGGGGTGAGCGCGCTGATCAGCTTCGCCGGCTCGCTCACCGCGCCCGCCACGCTCAAGGCGCAGACCGCCACCCTCAACGGCTCGCTGGCGCCAGGACGCCCATGGCTCGATCTGACCTGGCACCTGTTCGACATCGCCACGGCGCTGGTTCCGGTGGCGCTGGTGGCGCACCTGCTGCTGCGCGAGGGCTCGTCGCTGCGGGCCCTGGGATTCGACCTGACCCATCGCTGGTCCGATCTGGGGCGCGGGTTCGTGGTCGCCGCCGGGATCGGGGGCTCCGGGCTGATGCTCTACCTGGCGGCGCGGGCGTCCGGCGCCAACCTCACCGTGGTGCCCAGCGGACTGCCCGACGTGTGGTGGCGCATTCCGGTGCTGATCCTCTCGGCCGCGCAGAACGCGGTGGTGGAGGAGGTCATCGTGGTCGGCTACCTGCTGCGCAGGTTGAACCAGCTCGGCTGGTCCTGGCCCGCCGCCGTGGCGGCGAGCTCGCTGCTGCGCGGCTCGTACCACCTCTACCAGGGGGTGGGCGGCTTCGTCGGCAACGTGGTGATGGGCGTGATCTTCTGCCTGCTGTACCGGCGCTGGCGCCGGGTGGCCCCGCTGGCCATCGCCCACACCCTGATCGACACGGTCGCTTTTGTGGGCTACGTCCTGCTGGCCGGGCACGTCAGCTGGCTGCCGACCTAACGGCAGGCCGTAAGCATGGTCTCTGTTCGCTGACGGCTCAGCAGTCGGCGCGGGATCAGCCATGCCCATAGCTCTGTAATGGTGTAATCATGATTGCATGAGTGGTAGCGGGAAGACCGGGGAGAAGCTGGCGGCATGGTTCGCCGAGCGGCTCCCCGAGGGGCTGTTCGAGGAAGCGCCGGAGATCGAGGTCGACCGTGAGGAGATCACGGTGGTCGGCCGGATCGCGGCAGGTGAGTCGGCCGAGCAAGCGGTCGACGAGTTCAGGGAGCGCACGCGCCGGGATCGGATCGCGGTCGCCAGGGAGGCGGAGCAGCGCTACGGGCGCAAGGTCTCCTGGGGCGTGGAGTACGAGGGGAAGCGGGTGATGTTCACGACCCTCGGCGTCCCGGCCATGACCAGGCTGCGGCAGCCCGAGCGGAAGGTGCTGGACACCCTGGTCGCGGGCGGTGTCGCCCGCAGCCGCAGCGAGGCGCTGGCCTGGTGCGTACGGCAGGTCGGCGCCAACGCCGACGCCTGGCTGGGGGACCTGCGCGAGGCGCTGAGCCACGTGCAGGAGGTGCGCCGGCAGGGACCCGACGCTGCTGACGCGTAGCGCGGCGCCGAGCCCCGGCCTCTGAGTCGGGGTTGGGGCGACGGCGGAGACGAGTCGCCGTCCAGGAGGGTGACGGCGCGACCGGTGGGGAGACCGGTCGCGCCGTCACCCTTTTTGCCGTGGACCCGCGGAGGGGGTGCGATCCTGGGCGAATGCGCTGGCCGCGGGGTTGTGCCGCGGCTGCTGCGAGCCTGGAGGTGCCTGCTGAGTACGGCTGTCGCCGAGATCGTGTCCGTCCTGGTGCTGCTGGGGGTGCTGGCGTTCGCCGTGGCCCGGCCCAAGGGGTGGCCCGAGGCGGCTGCGGCGGTCCCCGCGGCTGCGCTAGTGGTCGCACTCGGCGCGGTCTCACCCTCGCAGGCGTGGACCCAGACCCGCACCCTGCTGCCGGTGGTCGGCTTCCTGGCCGCCGTTCTCGTCCTTTCACAGTTGTGTGCGGACGAAGGCCTGTTCACCACTGCCGGGGACCTGGTGGCCCGGGCGTGCCGGGGCAGCGCGGTGCGGCTGCTGGCCGGGATGTTCGCGGTGGCCTCCCTGATCACCGCGGTCCTCAGCCTGGACGCGACCGTGGTGCTGCTGACCCCGGTGGTCTTCGCGACTGCCGCCCGGGTGGGGGCCCGTCCGCGTCCCCACGTGTATGCCACCGCGCATCTGGCGAACTCCGCCTCGCTGCTGCTGCCGGTCTCCAACCTGACCAACCTGCTCGCGTTCACCGCCAGCGGCCTGTCCTTCACCCGCTTCGCAGCGCTCATGGCCCCGGCCTGGCTGCTGGTCATCGGCATCGAGTACGTGGTGTTCCGCCGCTTCTTCCGCGCGGACCTGACCACGCCGGCCCGGCCGCCGCAGCAGGCTGCTCGGCCCGAGGTGCCGGTGTTCACGCTGGTGGTCCTCGCGCTGACCCTGGCCGGGTTCGCCGTGACCTCCTTCGCCGGGATCAACCCGGCCTGGGCCGCGCTGGCCGGCGCGCTCGTGCTCGGCGCTCGGGCGCTTGGTCAGAAGCGCACCACCGTGCCTGGCCTACTGGGCGCGACCAGTCCGTTGTTCTGCCTGTTCGTCCTCGCCCTGGGCATCGTGGTCAAGGCGGTGGTCGACAACGGCCTGAACAGCGCCGCCGGACACCTGCTGCCCCACGGGGTAGGCCTGCCCGCGCTGCTTGCCGTTGCTGGCCTGGCCGCCGTCCTGGCCAATGTGATCAACAACTTGCCCGCGATCCTGGCCCTGCTGCCGATCCTGGCCACCGGCGGTCCCGGCCCCGTGCTGGCCGCGCTGATCGGGGTGAACCTGGGCCCCAACCTCACCTACGTCGGCTCCCTGGCCACGCTGCTGTGGCGGCGCGTCCTGCATGCGCACGACACCGAGGTGGACCTGGGCGACTTCACCCGCCTCGGCCTGTTGACCGTGCCCGCCACGCTGGTGGCGGCCACTGTGGCACTGTGGGCGATGCTGCAGGTGATCGGAGGTTGACCGTGACCGTGCTCGTGTGGATCACCGAGGGCACCTGGCAAGCCGCAGTGGACGCTGCCCGCACCCACATTCCGACCGGGACCGATATCACCCTGCTGCACGTCATCGGCGACGACATCGCCGAAGCCGCCCACGGCGCCTTCGTCGGCCTGCTCGGTCGAGGTCGTCCCGGGCGCGACCCCCGTGACCAGGTCGCGGACCGGTCAGAGCGCGCCGCCGCCGCCCTCCTGGACGCGGCCGCCGACCGGCTCGGCCGACCCGCGACCCGGCTCCAGGCCCACGGACGCACCGAACGCGAAGTCGTCCACGCGGCCGCAGGAGCCGACCTGCTCATCTGCGCGCGCGACGGCGACCCTCAGCACCTGGGACCCCGCAGCCTTGGCCCCGCGACGCGCTTCGTCGTCGACCACGCACCCTGCCCCATCCTGCTGGTCTGGCCCGAACCAGCACCCAGCCTCGACTCACTGCCCCCACACCCCCCACACCCCTGACCGCACGACCCATCGCGGCACCTCGGTCAGCCATCCATCACCCCTGCAGGCGAACGAACGAACTGTCCGTCGAGGGGGGAAGCGGCTGTCCATGGACCAGGAGATACCGCTGTCCGCTCACAGGAGGTCTGGCCTACGAAGTGGCGTACGCCGTTTGCTATGACTAGGAAGGTGACTTCTCTTCCGACTCTCGTTGTCGTCAGTGGCCCTCCCGGTTCAGGCAAGACCACCCTTGCGCACGAGATCGCAAAGCTGGTGGGGTGCCCGGCGATCTGCCGGGATGAGATCAAGGAAGGCATGGTGCATGCCGCCCCGGAGTTTCTGCCGAGCCCGGGCGACGCCCTGACCCAGCGCACGTTGCCGACCTTCTTCGGTGTGCTGGATCTGCTGCTGAGGGCCCGCGTGACGACCGTGGCCGAGGCAGCGTTCCAGGACCGACTGTGGCGACCCGGCTTGGAGCCCCTCCGGAAGCTGGCGCAGATCCGCATTGTTCACTGCACAGTCGCCCCCGATGTCGCGACGGAGCGTCAACTACGCCGCAGGGCGGACAATCCGCTGCGCCGCGCGCATGCGGACCCTCGACCGAACGACGCGGCCGCGCAAGCAAGGGGCCACAGCGCGTTCGACCGGGTCTCGCTGGATGCCCCCTGGATCGAGGTCGACACCACCGACGGCTACGACCCCGGGCTGAAGGACGTCGTAGCGTTCGTCAATGGCTTGAACTGACTCGACAGTGAATCCCGTCGCACCAGGTCAGAGGCCCACCATCGACTGACTTCGCCGTCCAAGGTGACCTGTGACGAGCCTCAGACGACCGACAGCGGCAGCGGACCGGCTCCACCGCCTCGAACGGCGTGTCCCAGCTCGAGCCCGAGAACAGGCTCCACCCCCCGCTTCCCCCACCGACGAGACCGACGCGCCCCGACTTCGCTGTCACAGGTCACTTTTGCACGCCGATATTCCTTGCCGAACGACTGATGCCGATATATCGTTGAGCCATCACAACAGTCGTTCATGAAAGGAACGAAGATCATGCGTTCAGGAATACCTTTCGACCCCGCGCAGCCCGGCCGCCCCGGCCGTGGTGGGCGGGGAGAGCACGGGCACTGGGGCCGTGGGCCCGGTGCCGAGAGCCGCGCGGCGTTCGGCGGCTTCGGGCCGCCCGGCGGCGGGTTCGGCCCCGGGCCGTTCGGTCCCGGCTTCGGACCGTTCCGGGGTGGGGGACCCGGCGGGCGCGGACGCCACGGCGGCCGGGCGCGGCGCGGCGATGTGCGTGCCTCCCTGCTGGCCCTGCTCAAGGACCGGCCGATGCACGGCTACGAGATGATCCGCGAGATCGCGGAACGCTCCGGCGGCAGCTGGAAGCCGAGCCCGGGATCGGTCTACCCCACCCTGCAGATGCTGCAGGAGGAGGGGCTGATCAGCAGTGAGGAGGCCGGCGGCAAGCGCCTATTCCAACTCACCGAGAGCGGCCGGGCCGAGGCCGAGGCCGGGCCCGAGGCTCCGTGGGAGGAGTCCGGGCAGGGTGAACACTGGTCCATCGTCCGGGAGTTCGGCCAGGCCGAGGGCGCCGTACGGGACGCCCTGCGCCAGGTCGTGGTCACCGGCACGCCGGAACAGCGCACCAAGGCGCTGGCGGTGCTCGCGGACGCCCGCAAGAAGCTCTACCTCATCCTCGCCGAGGAAGGCTGAATCTCACCGGGGGGTGGCCCAGCAGGCGGTTCACGTGGTCGCGGCGCAGGCCCTGGCCCGGGTCGACTCGCAGCAGCAGGCGGTCCCTGCGTGCGGCGCTGCTGCGCAGCACGGCCTCGGGGATCAGATCGTCGACCCAGGCGAAGGGCCTGCCCGCCGCGTGCCGCACGATCGGCAGCCAGTCGCCCCCCGGTTGACGCCCCACCGGGACGACCGGCAGGTCCGGCAGTCCGAGCAGTGGAGCGATGCAGCGGTTGGCGTACGCCTCCCAGGTGCTGGCCCAGACCAGCTCGTAGACCTGCGCGAGCTCGCGCAGCCAGTCTGCGTGACGCGCGGATATCAGTACCGAGCAGCCGTGCACCTGATGCGCCGTGAACTCGCCCTCGGGGCGCGGGCAGACGGGGTTGAGCACGCCGTCGATGTCGAGGTACAGCAGCGGCCGGTCGTTGTACGGGTCCGCGGGGCCGCCTGGTGGAGCCTTCGGCGGGAAGGGGCGGACCTGCACGGGGGTGGGTTCTATCGAGGCCTCCAGTGGCGCTGAGCGGGCGGCCGGGCGGTGCGGAGCGGGGAGACGGGTCGGTAGGGATTCCGCTGTGGTGTCGGACGTGTCGGAGGCTCCGGTGGTTGCGAGCGACCGGGGGTGCGGAGGGTCGCCGCACGCCGGTCCGTGCACCTGTGCGCCGCATGGCGAAAGCTGGCGTAATGGCTGCCGAGCTAGCCAGGTAGGGGCGGTTGGGGGGCGTGTTCAGAGCTGGGGAAGCAGTGCCGAGGGCACTCCCAGCCAGGCCGGACGGTGGGAAGATCGTATCTGTGGGTTGACTAGCGGTCACGCTACGAAGCAGACTTCCGTCGAAGCGGTCGGCTGATGTGGGCTGCGACGTTCCTGCCCCGTCCCTGACGATGTGGTGGATCACGTGTTCCCGAATCTCCACGGCGCGGAAGTCGAGCGCCTCGAACAGGCGGGTGTGCTGGGCCGGGTCGCCGCCCGGGCCCGGCGCCGCGCCGTACGCGCCGGCGACACCGAGGTCGACACGGGGCACCTGCTGCATGCGCTGCTCGAATCCGACGACCGGGTCCTCGGACTGGCGGCGCCGTTCCCGACGCAGGCCACGCGGCTGATGGGCTATCTCGCGCAGCGCAGCATCGGCTTCGGCCGGGACTGGAGCTCGGGGGAGGGCGCGGTCGTGCCCCGCCCGCGCCGGCAGGCCCCGCTGGGTTGGAGCAGGTCCGCGGCGGCGGCGCTGGAACGCGCCGCGCTGGCGGCGCTGATACGCGAGGGCGCGGAGCCCGGCGCGCTCGACCTGCTGGCGGAGCTGGCGTCGGACCCGTCCAGCCGGGCCGCGGAGGTGCTGGCCGGGGCCGGGGTCGACCCGCAGGCGGTGGTCGCCCGGGTCCAGGCCGAACTCTGAGACCCTGCCTGCGGGCTGGAGCGGCTGGAACCTGGCGGTCAGCCCATCGACTCCAGGGTGCGTCCCTTGGTCTCCTTGATGCAGAAGTAGACGAAGGGGATCGACAGCAGCGCGAAGCACGCGTAGATGACATAGGTCGCCGACAGGTTCCAGTCCGACATGGTCGGGAAGCTGACGGTGATGGCCCAGTTTGCGATCCACTGTGCGGACGCGGCCACCGACAGGGCCAAAGCCCTGATCCGGTTGGGGAACATCTCGCCGAGCAGGACCCAGACCACCACGCCCCACGAGAACGCGAAGCACAGCACGAAGACATGTGCGGCGGCCAGGGCGACCCCGGCCTGCAGGTTCGGCAGCGTGGCGCTGGTGCCGGTGCCCTTGCGGTACGAGAACGCCCAGGCGGCGACGCTCAGCGCGACGGCCATCCCGGCCGAGCCGGTCAGGGCCAGCGGACGGCGGCCCACCCGGTCGACCAGAGCGACGGCGATTACCGTGCCGACGATGTTGACCAGCGAGGTGGACACGCTGATCAGCAGCGAGTTGCTGGCGTTGATCCCCACCGACTGCCAGAGCAGGGAGGAGTAGTAGAAGATCACGTTGATGCCGACGAACTGCTGGAACGCCGAGGCGCCGATGCCGACCCAGACGATCGTCTGCAGGCCGAACCGGCCGCCGAGGAGGTCGCTCAGCCTCGACTTGTGCTCCGAGGCCATGACCAGCTGGATCTCCGCGATCCGGGCGTCGACGTCGGAGTTGGGCCCCTCCACGTCGGCGAGGACCTGGCGCGCCCGGTCGAGCCTGCCGGCGGAGATCAGAAAGCGTGGGGACTCCGGGATCGCGAAGGACATCAGGAAGTAGATGAGCGCCGGAACCGTCTCCACGCCGAGCATCCACTGCCATGCCTGGATCCCCGCGATCGGGTCGTTGGGGCTGCCGCCTGCGCCCTGGTTGAGGCCGTAGTTGACGAGCTGTGAGATGAAGATGCCGAGCACGATCGCGGCCTGCTGGAAGGACGCGAGCCGCCCGCGTACGGCGGGCGGCGAGACCTCGGCGATGTAGGCGGGGGCGATGACCGAGGCCATGCCGATCGCGACACCGCCGACCACTCGCCAGACACCGAGGACGAAGATGTTGGGCGGAAACATCGAGCCGACGCCGCTGATGGCGAAGAGCACGGCCGCCATCTGCATGACCCTGATCCGGCCGAGACGGTCGGCCAGCCAGCCGGCGCCGGCCGCGCCGGCCGCGGAACCGAGCAGCGCGGCGGACACGACCAGTGCGGTCTCGCCGTTTCCCACCCGGAAGTGGTGCTGGATGCCGGTGACGGCGCCACTGATGACCGCGCTGTCGTAGCCGAACAGGAAGCCGCCCATGGCCGCCGCGGCGGCGATGAAGATGACACGACCAAGGCTGCCCTCGCCGGACTCCGTGGGGTCGGGTGTCCTGGTGCTGGTCAGTGGAGGCTCCCCGGAGTTCGGCGGGCCGACACGGTGCCGGCGGCCCGAGCTGATGGTCCGTCCGACCAGCCTATGAACGCGGACCGGTCGGGGACGGCAGCGCGGCCGCGGGCCTCGGCCGTCCGGGTGGGCGCCTGCCCCGGACGGCCCAGCGCACGCGTGTCAGGAATCGACGCGTGCGTCCCTGCGGCGCAGCAGTTGGGCCCGGGCCCCGTCGTCGCGGGGCAGGTCCCGTCGCGACAGCCGTTCGGCGATCTCCGACTGCAGTTCGGCGTCCCGCTTGTCGTCGTACTTGAACTTGGGCCTGACCTCGGTGATCTGCAGCCGCAGCCCCCGGATCGCGGACAGCATCCGTCCGAACGGCGGCTCGCCGGGGACGATGGGTGCGCAAGGGCCGTCGGGCTGGAAGTGTGCGAGCTGACGGTCCAGCAGGGCTGCCTTCAGGGCCGGGTTGTCGATCACGGTGGCCGTCCCGGTGAGGTGCACGGAGGCGTAGTAGCTGGTCGGCACGCCGTCCTCGGGCGGGGTGCCGGCCGGGGGACGCCAGGGGCCTGGTACGAAGGCGTAGTCGTCGGTGACGGCCAGGGTGAGCCGTGGGTTGGCCTCGATCGCCGCCCACACCGGGTTGGGACGGGCGAGGTGCAGGACCACCTCGTCCGCGCCGTCGTAGAGGAAGTGGGTGGGGACGAGGACGGGGGCTGCTCCGTCGGTGCCGTTGGCGGCAAGCAGGCCGAAGTCGCGTCCGGAGAGCCAGGCGCGCCATTCGTGGTCGGCGCCCCGGTCCCAGGGATGGATCAGCATGAGGTCTCCAGCAAGGTCGACAACGGCTATGTACTAGTGCATAATCTACTTTGTGCTAGGAGATTATCGGATTCGCGGACGCCGCGCCACGGAGATCGCCGCCGACGTCGAACGCGCGGTCGGTACGGGTGAGCTGGAGCCCGGGACGGCCCTGCCCCCGCTGCGCGAACTGGCGACCGAGCTGGAGGTGAACCCCAACACCGTGGCCGCCGCCTACCGGCTGCTCCGGGACCGGGGGGTGATCGAGACCGCCGGCCGGCGCGGCAGCCGGATCCGCTCCAGACCCTCGTTGACCCCGCGCGACGCGCAGCGGCTCGCGGTCCCGCAGGGCACCCGCGACCTTTCCGACGGCAACCCCGACACCAGCCTGCTCCCCGACCTGGAGCGCGCCGTCCGGGAGGCCGCGCTCGCCCACGCCACAGACCCGGTGATGTACGGAGGCCCCGCGCTCGACCCCCGGCTGCGCGCCCTGGCCGAGGCGTCGTTCGCCGGCGACAGCGTTCCCGCCGCGCCGGTCGGCGTCGCCTCCGGTTCGCTCGACGCGATCGAGCGGATCTTCCTGGCGCGGCTGCGCCCCGGTGACGCCGTCGCCGTCGAGGACCCGGGCTGGGGCAGCCTGCTGGACCTGCTGCCCGCGCTCGGCCTCAAGGCGGTGCCGGTCGCTCTCGACGACGAGGGCCCGCTCGTGGCGGAGGTGGCGCGCGCCCTGGAGGAGGGAGCGCGCGCCGTCGTCGTCACCAGCCGCGCCCAGAACCCCACCGGGGCCGCCGTGAGCGCCGAGCGAGCCGCCGCGCTGCGCGGGCTGCTGGCCGCGCACCCGGCCGTGCTGCTGGTCGAGGACGACCACGGGCACGGCATCGTGGACCTGCCGTTCCACCCGCTGTGCGCGGGCCCGAACGGAACCGCGACCACGACGGCCTGGGCAGTCGTCCGCTCCGCCGCCAAGTCCCTCGGCCCCGACCTGCGTGTCGCCGTCCTCACCGGTGACGCCGAGACGGTCGACCGGGTCCGCGGCCGTCAGCGCCTGGGCGCGGGCTGGGTCAGCCATCTGCTGCAGCGCACGGTCGCCGCGCTGTGGGAGGCCGAGGACACCGCGCCGGCTGCGGCCTCGTACCGGGCCAGGCGGGACGGGCTGCTCGCCGAACTCGCCGCGCGCGGGATCCGTGGCCACGGGCGCAGCGGCCTGAACGTCTGGGTGCCGGTGCCGGACGAGACCGCCGCCGTCGCCGGGCTGCTGCAGCGGGGGTGGGCGGTGGCCGCCGGCGCGCGCTTCCGGATGGGCTCACCGCCCGGGATCCGGCTGACGGTCTCGCCGCTGTCCGCGCCCGACCTGCCGGCACTCGCCGAGGACGTCGCCGCCGTGCTGCGCACCCGCGGCGGCGACGTCAGAGGCATCTGAAAGCAGGCCCGAACAGGAATCAGTCGGCGGGAACAGTCGACGAGAAGAGGGGTCAGTCGACGAGCAGGCCCTTCGCGCGGGCGTTCTGCAACCAGGCCGGATACGCGCCCATCATCAGTTCGTAGAGCTGCTCGTCGCTGATGTTGGCCGGGTCCTGGACGCAGAAGAAGTCCGCGTTGTCGACGTAGCGGCCGGGCAGGTCGTCCAGTTCTTCGAGGAAGCGGAAGGTGCCGTCGCCCCAGCTCGCCGACATGGCCCGCAGCTTCCGGGCGAACCGCGACTGCTTGCCGGTCGGCTCGGGCTCGGGCGCCGTCATCGGGGCGTCGACCGACTTGGAGGACCGCCCGATGCCCATGAACTGCCAGAACAGCGGCTCGTAGCTGGAGGACAGGACGTGCGCCCGGGTCGCTGCCTCGCTGGTGGTGTGGCCGTCCGTCACGAACATGACGTAGACCGGCTGGCGGTCCGAGATCGGGGTCTGTCGCAGCGCGGCGGAGCCGAAGTACTGCTCCCGGATCAGGTGCATCGCGGCGGCGTAGTCGGTCCCGCCTTCCAGCCGCCACTGCTGGAGCATCCGGTCCGTCCAGCCCTGGTACGAGTCCAGGCCGACGCCGCCGGCGGCGTGGCCGCGGGCGCCGAACAGGAAGACGTCGACCTCGGCGTTGTCGTCGAAGCGCAGCCCCAGCGCGAGCACCCGTTCGACCAGCCCCTGCACCTTGCCGGTGCGGTAGAGGCCGCCCATGGAACCGGAGATGTCCAGGCAGAGCGCGACCCTGGCGGTGTGCTCGGACAGGCCGCGCTTCTCCAGGGTGACAGCGGCGCGCTTGGTGAGGTCGAGCAGACCGAGGTCGCCGCGATCGGCGAGCTGCTTCTCCAGGGAGATGAGCTTCTGCTTCTTGAGGCTGAGCGGGGAGCCCTGCTCGGGAGACGCTGCAGGGGCCTGCGTCGGCGGCGCCTGCGGCACGGGTGTGCCGTAGCCGGGCGGGGGTGGGCCGAAGCCGACCGGGGGTTGGGGCTGCGGGGCAGCGAACTGCTGGGCGGGTGCGGCTGCGGGTGCGGCTGCCGGCGCGGCCTGAGGCGCGGGTGCGGGTGCGGGGGCGGGGGCGGGCGTGGGGGCCGAGTCCCCGCCGTCCACCGAGATGCCGAAGTCGGTGGCCAGGCCGGCCAACCCGGAGGCGTAGCCCTGGCCGACCGCGCGGAACTTCCACTCCCCGCTGCGCCGGTAGAACTCACCGAACAGAAACGCCGTCTCGGCCCCCGCCCCGTCGATGTCGAACTCAGCGACGCAGCCGCCGTCCTGGGTCAGCACCCGCAGGCGCAGCCCCGGCACCTGGCCGAAGGTGCCGCCGTCCGCGGACGCCCCCACCACGATCCGGTCGACCGCCGGTTCCACGCGCGGCAGATCCAGCAGCACCGCGTCCATCGTCTCGCCGGGCTGGGGCCGCTTGCCCTCGTGTCTGACCGCGCCGGAGGCGTGCTCCGGTTGGTTGTAGAAGACGAAGTCGGCGTCGGAGCGAACCTTGCCCGAGCCGTCGAGCAGCAGAGCGGACACGTCCACGTCCGGCGTCGGCCCGTCGGTGCGCCAGCTCACCACCGCGTGCAGCGCGGTCGTCGGTACGGGGAGATTGGAGCCCTTGGGCATCGAGGTCATGGGGCCATCCTGCCGCTTGCGGCACCGGTGGCAAGGCATTGGCGACAATCCGCGGAGCGACGGGCGCTGAGCCGGCCTTGAGTGCCGACCGACCGTTCGGTAGTCTGGATCTGGAGTCGCACCGCCGCGACCCGCAGACCCGCCCAGGGGGTGTGACACGCGTGACCTCACCGGAAGCACGCTTCGAGGAAACCGTCGCCCGCGACCAGCGCATCGAACCCCGCGACTGGATGCCTGACGGCTACCGCGCCACGCTGGTCCGGCAGATCGCCCAGCACGCCCACTCCGAGATCATCGGCATGCAGCCGGAGGGCGAGTGGATCACCCGCGCGCCCTCGCTGCGACGCAAGGCCATCCTCTTCGCCAAGGTCCAGGACGAGGCCGGGCACGGGCTCTACCTCTACTCGGCGGCCGAGACCCTCGGCGTGGACCGGGCCGACCTCACCGAACGGCTGGTCAGCGGGCGGCAGAAGTACTCCTCGATCTTCAACTACCCGACCCTGAGCTTCGCCGACGTCGGCGTCATCGGGTGGTTCGTGGACGGCGCCGCGATCTGCAACCAGGTGCCGTTGTGCCGGAGCTCCTACGGCCCCTACGCGCGCGCGATGGTGCGGATCTGCAAGGAGGAGTCCTTCCACCAGCGGCAGGGCTACGAACTGCTGCTCACGATGATGCGCGGCACGGCAAGGCAGCGTGACGCGGTGCAGGACGCGGTGGACCGCTGGTGGTGGCCCTCGCTGATGATGTTCGGCCCGCCCGACGGCGACTCGCCCAACAGCGCCCGCTCCATGGCCTGGCGGATCAAGCGCCACAGCAACGACGAACTGCGGCAGCGCTTCGTCGACATGACGGTCCCGCAGGCCGAGCGCCTGGGCGTGCGACTGCCCGACCCCGAACTCAGCTGGAACGAGCAGCGCGGCAGCTGGGACTTCGGCACCCCCGACTGGAGCGAGCTGCAGCGCGTCATCAGCGGCGACGGCCCCTGCAACACCGAGCGGATCGCCCGGCGCCGGCAGGCCCACGAGGACGGCGCCTGGGTCAGGGAGGCCGCGACGGCTCACGCCGCGAAGCAGAACCAGGAAGGTGCGACGGTATGAACGAGCAGAAGCCCCGGGCCGAGTGGCCGCTGTACGAGGTGTTCGTGCGCGGCAAGCGCGGACTCAACCACGTCCACGTCGGCTCGCTGCACGCGCCCGACGCCCGGATGGCCCTCACCAACGCCCGTGACGTCTACACCCGCCGCAACGAGGGCGTCAGCATCTGGGTCGTCCGGGCCGACGACATCACCGCCTCCAGCCCGGACGAGAAGGACCCGTTCTTCGCCCCGAGCGGCGACAAGGTCTACCGGCACCCGACGTTCTACGCCATCCCCGACGACGTCCCGCACATCTGACCTTCACCTGTCACCTGAGAAGAAGGCCGCCATGAGCGACGATCACGTCTACCTCTCCCTCGCCGAGAACTCGCCCGAGGGCGGTGCCCGCTGGGCCTTCGGCACCGGCTTCGAGGACCCCCTGCACGGCGTCGACCCCGCGCTGCGATCCGGCGTGGACGCCCCCGCGCTCGCCGCGCGCTGCCTCGCTCTCGGCGACGACGCGCTGGTCGCCGCCCAGCGGCTGGCCGAGTGGTGCACCCGCGCACCGGAGCTGGAGGAGGAGGTCGCCCTCGCCAACATCGGCCTCGACCTGCTCGGCCAGGCCCGGCTGCTGCTCGCGCGGGCCGGGCAGGCCGAGGGGGCCGGACGCGGCGAGGACGCCCTCGCCTACTTCCGCGACCCGGAGGACTTCCGCAACGTCCGCCTGGTGGAGCTCCCCAACGGCGACTTCGCCCAGTGCATGGCCCGGCTGCTGCTGTTCTCCACCTGGCGACTGGCGGCGTTCCAGCGGCTCACGGACGACCAGGACCCCGTTCTCGCCGCCATCGCCGCCAAGGGCGTGCAGGAGCTCACCTACCACCGCGACCACGCGGCGCAGTGGACGGTCCGGCTCGGCGACGGCACGGACGAGTCTCGGCGCAGGATGCGGCGCGGTCTCGACGAGGTGTGGCCCTACCTGGACGAGCTGCTGCTCGCCGACGGCGGCGCGGTGGGTGACGACGTGGGTGACGAGGTGCTGCGGACGCTCCGCGAGGTGCTGGACGCCGCGCGACTCCCGCAACCCCTGGCGGCGCCCTCGCCGGGCTCCGGGCGGGCCGGGGAGCACACCCCGTACCTGGCCCCGCTGCTCGCGGAACTCCAGTCCCTGGCCCGCGCGGACCCGGAGGCGACATGGTGACCGATCTGCACCGGACGCCCACCGTGGAGCGTGCGCGCGAGGTGGCCGAGGCGGTCACCGACCCGGAGCTGCCCATGCTCACCCTCGCCGACCTGGGCGTGCTGCGGGAGGTCACGGTCGGCGCCGACGGCGCAGTGACCGCGGGCATCACGCCCACCTACAGCGGCTGTCCCGCCCTCGCCGAGATGCGGGCCGCCCTGGACGCCGGGCTGCGCGCCGCCGGGTTCACCGAGGTCCGCATCCGTACCGTGCTCGACCCGCCGTGGAGCACGGACTGGATCACCCCGGAGGGACGTCGCAAGCTCATCGAGCACGGCATCGCCCCGCCGGGCTCGGCGCCCCGCCGCGCCTCCGGCCCCGTGCCGCTGACGCTTTCCCCGACGCGCGCCCCGGTCGCCTGCCCGCACTGCGGCTCGGCGGACACCGAGGAGATCAGCCGGTTCTCCGCCACCGCGTGCACGGCGCTGCGCCGCTGCCGCGCCTGCCGGGAGCCTTTCGACCAGGTCAAGGAGCTGTGATGGCCGTCCGCCCCCGTACCTTCCGCCCGCTGCGGGTCGCCTCGGTGGATCGGCTGTGCGCGGACGCGGCGGCCGTGACCTTCGAGCCCCCGGTGACGGCGGCGGACGAGGCCGGGGAGTACGACTTCCGGGCCGGGCAGTCGCTGACCCTGCGCCGCGAGGTGGACGGGCGTGAGGAACGGCGCTCGTACTCGCTGTGCGCGCCCGTGGGCGGGCCGCTGCGGATCGGTGTGCGCGAGGTCCCCGGCGGGCTGTTCTCGTCCTGGCTGATCAACGAGCTCCGGGTCGGGGACGTCGTGGAGGCGCTGCCGCCGCTCGGCACGTTCACCCCCGACCTCGACCGGCCGGGCCATCATGTGCTGGTCGCGGCGGGCTCGGGGATCACGCCGGTGCTCTCGATCGCGGCCTCCGTGCTCGCGGACCCGCGCTCGCAGGTCACCCTGTTCTACGGCAACCGGCGCAGCGACACCGTGATGTTCGCCGACGAGCTCGCCGACCTGAAGGACCGTCACACCGGTCGGTTCCAGTTGGTGCACGTGCTCTCCCGCGAGCCGCGCGAGGCGGAGCTCTTCAGCGGCCGGCTCGACCACGAACGGTTCGCCCGCCTCGTGGAAGCGCTGGTGGACGTCGAGGGCGTGGACCACTGGTGGCTCTGCGGACCGTACGGGATGGTCGAGGACGCTCGGGCGGCACTCGGCGCGGCCGGAGTGCCCGCCGGGCGGGTGCATCGGGAGCTGTTCTACGCGGAGGAGGCGGAGGTCGACGGCAGGCCGCCGACGCTGCACCACGAGGAAGCGGCGTTCGACGGTCCTTCGGCCACGGCCACGGTCCGGCTGGACGGGCGCGAGACGACGGTGAGCGTCCCGTACGGCACGACCGTGCTCGAGGGCGCCCAGCGGGTGCGTCCCGATCTCCCCTTCGCCTGCAAGGGAGGGGTGTGCGGGACCTGCCGTGCGCTGGTGCTCTCCGGCGAGGTGCGGATGCGCCGCAACTTCGCCCTGGAGAAGGAGGAGTTGGCGGCCGGGTACGTGCTGACCTGCCAGGCGGAGCCGGTCTCGGAGACGGTCCGGCTGGACTACGACAGCTGACCTGGGCGCTGACCGCCGACCGTCGGGCGCTGACCGCTGACCGTCGGGCGCTGACCGCTGACCGTCGGGCGCTGACCGCCGACCGTCGGGTGTTCGGATGAGCGAAGGGCGGGCGGCAGCCGGAATGGCTGCCGCCCGCTGTGTCGTGTCGCCGCTGCCGGTCAGCCGCTCTTGCGGCGGAAGTCGCGCTGGCCGCCGGACTTGCCGTGGGTGCCGTGGACCTTCGACTTCTCGCCGTTGCCACCGGCGGCGGCCGTGTCGGCCTGCGTTCCGCTCTTGCGGGCCAGGGCCTCGCGGAACTTGCGCTTCACGTCGTCCTCGGGGCTCTGCTGCTCCGGATCTCTCGGTGCCGCCGCGTCACCGGCTGCGGCGTCGGCCACTGCCTTGTCGGCCACTGCGTCATCAGCCATGGGGACCTCCTGATATCGGTCGTGTGCAGCGTCAGTCTGTCACGGGAGCGCGGTGGATTTTGATCATTTTGCGTTGGCCGGGCTCCCGGTCACGTCCAGGCGGTCGGTCAGGCGCTGCAACATCCCGTGGAGTACCCGGAGCTCGGCCGGGTCGAGGCCGGTGGTGGCGGCGATCCGCAGCGGCACTTCCTGGGCCGGGAGGCGCAACGCGGTGCCGGCGGCGGTGAGGCGGACCAGGACGGAGCGCTCGTCCTGCGGGCTACGGGTGCGCTGCACAAGACCCGCCGCCTCCAGCCGCTTGAGCAGCGGGGAGAGCGTGCCCGAGTCGAGCCGGAGCAGCTCGCCGATCCGTTTGACGGGCAGTTCGCCGTGCTCCCAGAGGGTGAGCATGGCCAGGTACTGCGGATAGGTCAGATCCAGGTCGCGCAGGGCCTCGCGGTAGACGCCGCCGAAGGCGCGGGAGGCGCTGTGCAGGGCGAAGCACACCTGGTGCTCCAGGCGGAGCAGGTCCTCGGTGGCCGGGGCGGCATCGTCTGCGGTGCGCGGTGTCATGCCTCCAGGATACTAGCTAGTTGTGCACAACTGAATTGTGTGCTCTTATTATCACTGGAAAGAGTCACCAGGCAGAAGCAAGACCGGCAGTAAGACAGAGTGGAGAAACCGATGGACGCCCTCTACACCGCAGTCGCCACGGCCAACGGACGCGAAGGCCGCGCCGTGAGCTCCGACGGCCAGCTCGACCTGGCGCTCGCCATGCCGCCGGCCCTGGGCGGCGACGGCAAGGGCACCAACCCCGAGCAGCTGTTCGCGGCGGGCTACGCCGCCTGCTTCGCGAGCGCGCTCGGTCTGGTGGGCCGCCAGGCCAAGGTCGACACCAGCGAGGTGTCGGTCACCGCTGAGGTCGGCATAGGCAGCGACGGCAACGGCGGCTTCGGTCTCGCCGTCGTCCTCCGGGTCGAGCTCCCGGACGCGCTCCACGGCGAGACCGGCCAGGCACTGGTCGAGAAGGCGCACCAGGTGTGCCCCTACTCCAACGCCACCCGTGGCAACATCCCGGTCGAGCTCGTCGTCGAGTAGTCGCTCGGTCGAGTGGTGGCAGTCACCGGCCCGCCGACCGCGCCGCAGTAAGACCGACCGGCAAATGGGGGGTGGGTGAAGAAGGGGATCCCCCCGGCCGAAGGTTGGGGGAGGGTCGAGGGAGGGGGCACCCCCGGACGAAGTTTGGGGGACAGTCTGGGCGGGGCGGAGGAGGGAGCCATTGCGGAGCACTGGCGACTGACGACAACCCGGCCAGGCGAGAGCCTCCCCCACCCTTCGGGCGGGAGGTGCCCCCTTGCCCGCGACGCCGCCCCCCATTTGCCGGTCGGTCTAAGTCAGGCGTTGAGCGGGGCGAGGAGGTCCGCGCCCGACGCGCGGACCTCCTCGACCAGTACTGCCAGGTCCTTCTCGGTCACGGCCGGGTTGATCAGGCAGGCCCGCAGCGCCTCGTGACCGCCGAGGACGGTACCGGTGACGAAGGCGCGCCCGCGCTCCTGGACCGCCACCGGCAGCGCCCGGTTGACCTGGTCCAGCACCTCGGCCGGAACGCCAGCGGGGGCGTAGCGGAAGGCGGTGATGGAGGTCTCGACCGGAGCGACCAGCTCCAAGTCCGGCTCCGCGTTGACGAGTTCACCGAGGCGGCGGGCCATCGCCGTGCAGTGCGCGACGTCGCGGGCGATGCCCTCGCGGCCGGAGGCGGCGAGGGTGGCCCAGACCTTGAGCGAGCGGAACGGCCGGGTCTGCTCGATGCCGTACTCGGAGAACCAGCCGAGGCCGCCCGCGTTCTCGTCCCGGAGGTAGGAGGGGACCAGGCTGAAGGCGCCGCGCAGCTCGACCGGGTCGCGGACCAGGACGCAGCCGCAGTCCACCGGCACGCGCAGCCACTTGTGCGGGTCCAGGGCGAGCGAGTCGGCCCGGTCGAGGCCGCGGTAGCGGTGGGCGACGGCGGGGTCGAGCACACCGAAGGCGCCGTACGCGCCGTCGACATGCAGCCACAGCCGCTCCTCGGCGCACACGTCGGCGATCGCGGCGAGGTCGTCCACCGCGCCGGTGTTCACGGTTCCGGCGGAGGCCACGGCGAGGAACGGGTGCAGTCCGGCGGCGCGGTCGGCCCGGACCTGTTCGCGCAGGGCGGCGGGGTCGAGGTGCCCGGCGGCGTCGGTGCGGACGGCGCGCAGGTTTCGGCTGCCCAGTCCGAGCAGCTCGGCGGCCTTGCGGACGCAGGAGTGGGTCTCCGCGCTGACGTAGCCGATCAGCGGCGGAAGCGCGCTCAGGCCCTCCTCGCGGACGTCCACGCCGAGCAGGCGGGCGGCGCGGTTACGGGCGGTGCCGAGGGCGACGATGGTCGCCATCGACGCGCCCGAGGTGAGCAGGCCCGCGCCGGGCGGATGCGGGAAGCCCACGAGCTCGGCGATCCAGCGCACCACGGTGCGCTCCAGGTGCACGTCGGCGTGGTCGCCCCCGGCGGAGCTGGGGTTCATCGCGGCCGCGGCGAGAGTGGCGAGCACCCCGGCCGGGGCCGGTGCGGCGTTGACCCAGCCGAAGAAGCGCGGGTGGCCGTTGCCCATCGGGTAGGGGAGGACGTCGCTGCCGATCTCCCGGACCAGCTCGGTCAGGCCCTTCCCCTGCTCGGGCAACGCCAGTCCGAGCAGCCGCTCGCGGGCGGCCGGGTCCATGGCCTGCCACACCGGTCCGTCGGCGAGCCCGCCCAGGTAGTCCGCCAGCTGGTCCACAGCGGCGTGGCCCGCCGCACGGAAGTCGTTCATGCGCCCGATCGTACGGTGAGGGAGCTCGTGGCCGATTGTCGGACCCCCGTGCAAGGGTGATCCACACGAGCCGGGGGAGCTCAGGAAATCCCTGGTCCGCCGTCAGCGCGCGCCCCTACCATGGGGCGTCTTCCCGAATGTGCGATCAGCGTATGGTCGCCCGACCCGCGCCCCTGCCCCGTGCCCCTTCCGGCGCGGCGGGCAGCACCCGTGCACCCTTTCGATGACACCAGACGCACCCAGCGCCGCCCCGAGCGGCGCAGAACCGTCCGCCCACACCTTCCAGGTCGACCTCCGCGGCCTCGTCGACCTGCTCTCCCACCATCTGTACTCCAGCCCCCGGGTCTACGTCCGCGAGCTGCTGCAGAACGCAGTCGACGCGATCACGGCCCGCCGTCTCGCCGACCCCGGCGCACCTGCCGTGGTCCGGCTGTACGCGGGTGCGGGCGAGCTGCGCATCGAGGACTCCGGCATCGGCCTGACCGGCGCCGACGTGCACACACTGCTGGCGACCATCGGCCGCAGCTCCAAGCGCGACGGCCTGGAGTCGGCACGCCGCGAGTTCCTGGGGCAGTTCGGCATCGGCCTGCTGGCGTGCTTCGTCGTGGCGCAGGAGATCCGGGTCGTCACCCGCTCCGCGCGTTTCCCGCAGGAGCCGCCGGTCGAGTGGGCGGCCCGGGACGACGGCTCCTACACCGTGCGGCAGCTGCCCGAGGATGCCCGCACCGCGCCCGGCACCACGGTGCACCTGGTCGCCCGCCCCGGCGCGGGTGACTGGCTGGCGCCGGACCGCGTGCTGCAGCTGGCCAGGGACTTCGGCTCGCTGCTGCCCTACGACGTGGCCGTCGTCGGCCCCGACGGGGTGGAGCGGCCGGTCACCGAACTGCCACCGGTCTGGGACCGCCCTCACCCGACGCCTGCGGCGCGACGGGTCGCCCTCGCCGCGCACTGCGCCGGGCTGTTCGGCTTCGAGCCTCTCGACCTGATCGACCTCGACGTGCCGCTCGCCGGCATCCGCGGAGTCGGCTACATCCTGCCCGCCACCGCGAGCCCCACGCAGCGCGGCGGCCATCGCGTCTCGCTCAAGGGCATGCTGCTCACCGACCGCGCCGAGGGCCTGCTGCCGGAGTGGGCGTTCTTCGTCCGCTGCGTCCTGGACACCGACACCCTGCGGCCCACCGCCTCCCGCGAGAGCCTCTACGAGGACGAGACCCTGGCCGCCGTCCGCGAGGCTCTGGGCGGGCGCGTCCGGGACTGGCTCAGCACCCTCGCCGCAGGTGATCCGGAGCGGCTGGGCCGCTTCCTGGCCGTGCATCAGCTCGGCGTGAAGTCCCTCGCCCGGCACGACCCCGAGATGCTGCGGCTGATGCTTCCCTGGCTCACCGTGGAGACCAGCGACGGATGGCTCGCACTGGACCGGTTCGCCCGCGACCACGGCACCGTCCATGTCGCCTCCAGCGTCGAGGAGTTCCGCCAGATCGCGCCGATCGCCGCAGCCCAGGGCATCGGGGTGGTCAACGGCGGCTACACCTACGACGCCGACCTGGTCGCGCTGCTGCCGCAGGTCCTCCCCGGCACCGTCGTCACCACCCTGGACGCCGGAACGGTCACCGCCAGCCTCGACCCGGTCGAACCGGCCGCCGAGCTCGCTCTCGCGTCCTTCCTCGCCACCGCCCGCACCCGGCTCGACCCGCTCGGCTGCGACGTCGCGCTGCGCACCTTCCAGCCCGTCGGCGTTCCCGCGCTGCACCTGGACGACCGCGAGGCGCGGCACGAGCGCGCCCGAGCCGAGACGGAGGAGAGCTCCGACGCCCTGTGGGCCGGAATCCTCGGGGCACTGCGCGGAAGCGCACCCCGGGCGCGGCTCGTGCTCAACCACCACAATCCGCTGGTCCGGCGCATCGCCGGAATCGCTGACCAGGAGCTGGCCGGGATCGCCGTCGAGGCCCTCTACGGACAGGCGCTGCTGCTGTCCCGCAGACCGCTGAGCGCCGCCGACTCGGCGCTGCTGAACCGCTCGTTCCTGGGCCTGCTCGACTGGGCCACGCACGACGGCCACGGCGCGCAGAACAGGCACGACCGGCACGACCGGCAGGACGACCAGGACCAGGGGGAGGGCCGATGACCGAGGACCGTATCCAGCAGATCCGCGAGGCCATGTGGGAGAACTTCCACGCTCCCAACGGCGCGCCGCGCAACGCCCGCGCCGAGGAGTTGGTCGCGCAGGCCGAGGACACCGCTGACGCCGGGGTGCTGCTCGCCGCCCTGTCCCATCTGATCACCACCTACGAGTACAGCACCGAGCGCAGCAAGATGTTCGTGCCCTTCGCCCGGATGCTGCGGATGTGGGACGACGACCCGGGCCAGTTCGACGACCAGATGGCCTACGAGCTGTTCTGGCGGTTCAAGTGGGTGACCGGAAGCATGATCGACTACCCGGAGATCCCGCTGACCGCGATCGAGGACTGGCTCGGCGAGATGGAGCGCCGCTACCGCCTGGCCGGGTACGCCGCGCGCACGGTCCGGTGCGAGGAGTTCTCCGTGGCCTGGCACCTGGGCGATCTGCCGCGTGCCGAGTCCGCCTACGCGGCCTGGCTCGCCGGGGACCGCGACCGGATGAGCAACTGCCATGCCTGCGAAGCCGCGACCCAGGGCCGATGGGAGTCGTCCCACGAACGGGACGAGCTGGCGCTGGAACGTTGGCAGCCGGTCCTCGGCGGGCAGCTGAGCTGCGCGGAGGAGCCGCACCGGGTACTGGCGTACTCGCTGCTGCCGCTGCTGCGCCTGGGCCGCCCGGACGACGCCCGCAACAACCACCTGCGCGGCTACCGCATGGCGCGCGGCAACGAGAGTCTGCTGCCCACCATCGCCCGCCACATCGAGTTCTGCGCCCTGACCGGCAACGAGGCCCGCGGGCTGGAGATCCTGGCCGAGCACGCCCGGCACCTGGGACTCGGCGGCAACCCGGGCAGCACGCTGTCCTTCCTCGAAGCAGCGGTGCTGCTGCTGGACCGGCTGCTGGTACGCGGCCTCGGCGACCAGGCCACGTCCGGACCGCAGGGCCGCAGCTGGACGGTCGATTCGCTGCGCGCCCACTGCGAGCAGCTGCGCCGCGACCTGGTCACCCGCTTCGACCAGCGCAACGGCACCGACGTCGTGTCGCGGGAGAGCGCCGACCGGCTGGCCCAGCAGCCCCTGTTCGACCGGTTGCCGCTCGGGGTCAGCGGCGTTCTCCCCGGGGCCGCGCCCGCGGCCCGGCCGGTGCCGACGACCACCCCCGCCGCCACCCCAGCCACCATCGCTGACGACTCCTCCGATCCCTCCGACTCGTTCGACGACCTGCTCGCCGAGGCCCGGCGGCTGCGCGACCTGGGCCACCCGACGGCGCGTCAGAGCTGGCTCGCGGTGGAGGCGGCTCTCGGGGACCGGACCCTGGACGACGTGCTGCGCGCCGAGCTCGCCACCCAGCGCGGCATGCGTGTCGCGGGTGACGACGTGGTCGTGGCGCTTGCCTGCTTCGAGGAGGCCGCAGCCGCCTACCGCACTGCCGGGCTACCCGGAGACGCCGCCGTCAACGAGGGCCGCTCGGCCGTGGCCGCAGTCCTCTCCGGCCGCGCGGACGAGGCCAGGTCGAGGGCCGACGCCGCCGTCGAGGCGGCTCTGACCGCCCGGCTGGCCGGCCGTGCGACGGCCCGTCACCACGCCTCCACGCTGCTGAGCCGGGCCAAGGTGTTCAGCTTCCTGTTCCGCGAGGGCCAGGACGCGGGCGCGCTGTCCCAGGCGCAGGCCGCCCTCTCGGAGACCATCGCCGTCGCAGGGGAGCCGGAGGGGCTCAGCGCCACCGACGCCCCGCGCCTGCTCGCGATCCTCGCCGACGCGCACTACAACCAGGCCGCGCTGCTGGAAGAGGACCTCGACCTGACGGCCGACGCGCTGCGGGCCGGCGCCGACGCGTATCTGCGCGCAGGACAGCCCTGGAACGCGGCCGATCCGCTGGTTCCCCTGGCCCGCGTCCACGCCCGGCAGGGCGACTACGCCGGCGCCGAGGCCGTCGCAGCGGACGCGCTGCGGTACGGCGAGGGGCTGCTCGACCCCGAGGAGGCTGGAAGCACCCACCTGCTGATAGCCGACCTGCAAGCGCACAGGGAAGCCCATGACGAGGCCGTCCAGCACGCCCTGGAGGCGGCCCGCTGGCTGGACGAGGCCGGGCTCGGCGCGGGTCCGGGGGCGGCCGCGCGGCACCGGCTCGCGCTGTCGTACCAGGCCCTGGGCCGACACGCGGAGGCCGCCGAGGTGCTCCAGTCCGCCCTGCCCGACCTGCTGCGGCACGGCGACCGTGCGGCCGCGGCGGCCCGGCGCACGCTGGGGGAGTCGCTCAGCGAGCTGCGCGAACACGCTGCGGCGGCTGAGCAGTTCGCGCAGGCCGCGCAGATCGTCGAGGGCTGGGGCGAGCCCTATCCGCTCGCGCAGCTCGCCTCGTGCACCGCTGAGGCACTGAGCGCGGCCGGTCGCCGCGACGAGGCCGAAGCCGCGTACCAGCGGGCCCAGGGCCTGTGGTCCGCCGCCGGCGTCCCCGGCATGGTGGTGCGCACCCTGCGGGCCCGTGCCTGGCTGACGTTCCGCGACGGCCGCTCCGCCGACCCCGGCCGGGCCCTCATGGTCGAGGCAGAGCGGACCGCACGCGACGCACTCGCCGAGCCCGGGCTCGACCCGGAGCCCGCCGACGACCTGCGCCGCGAACTGGCGGACACCTGGCGGCAACTCGCGAGCCTGCTGCGCGACGTGGCCGAGGACGAGGGGTGGGGCGACACGGAGATCGCCCCGGACCAGCGCACCGCACTGTTCACGGAGGCGGCGGAGCTGTATCGGCAGGCCGCCGCGGGCTTCGCCGACTGCGGGGACTCCTGCCTCGGGGTGCGCGCCCAGGCGCTCCTGGACGCCGCTCGCGTCCGGATCGAGCTGGAGCAGCACGAGGCGGCCACCGCCCAGCTCAAGGAGGTGCGGGAGCTGGCCGCCGAGCACGGAGAGCTGCTTGCCGCTGCGGCGAAGCAGGCCGGGTCGATGCTGGACTGGCTGGAGCGCCAGGCCAGGAGCTGAGCCGCCCTGCTCAAGGTCGGCCCAGCACACCGCTCCAGCTCAATCCGCTCCAGCTCAAGCCGCTCAGCCGCGCGGCTCGGGTAGGGCGATCGCGTCCATCGGCGGTCCCGACTTGGGACGCCGGGGTTCGCGGTCGCCCGCAGGGGGCGGTCCCCAGCCGCCGCCCCAGCCGCCCCTGCGGCCGCCACCGAACCGCGGCCGGTGCATCTGGCCGGCGACGAAGCGCATGGGCGCACCGAGGGCGATCACCACCGGGTGCCGCGCCACACCGTGCAGGAAGACGGTCCCCGACCGCACCGGCACCCGCACCGGACGTCCACGCCGTCCCGGCTCCCGGCGTCCCTGTTCCGGACGCCCCCGCCGACGTGCCAGGACGCCGCGCTCCAGCGGGTAGGCGATGAACGGCCACAGCGGCAGCAGGGCGAGAACGGTGAGCTGGGTCAGCGCGCCCACGGCCAGGCGGCGACGGCGACGTGCCAGGTGGCCGTGCCCCCGGCGGCCACCCCGTGGGAAGGCGCCGCCCCGGTAGTGGAGCCGTCGGGACACACCCCGCGGTCGCCTCGGATCTGATGCCATGTCAGCCTCCCTGCCCCCAGAGTGCCCCAGCACTCGCCCGATCGGAAGCGCTTCCCGATTTCGAGGTGCTGAACTGCGAGAATGCCCCGACACTTGGATGGCTGCCGAGGAGAGGGTGGATCGTGAGTTTCGTCGCCGGGAGGGGCCCCACGGGCGGGCATGCCGCCGATGTCGAGCCGGGCGCGCTCGCACGGGCGAGCCGGACGCGGGATGACACCGGCCCGGGGCGGCTCCGCAGGTGGGCCCGGCGGATGGCGGTGCCGGCCCTGGCCGCCGCCACCGGAGCGCTGCCCGTGCTGGTGTTCCCCACCTTCGGCTGGTGGTGGTTCGCCTATCTCTGCCTGGTGCCGCTGATGCTGGTGCTGCGCGCAGCACCCACCCAGCGCCGGGCACTGCAGCTGGGCTGGTGCGGCGGCATCGGTTTCCTGATCGGCGTGATGAGCTGGCTGATCCCCACGCTCAGCGTCGCGATCCTGGCCGTCGCCGCGCTGATGGGCCTGTTCTGGGCGCCCTGGGGCTGGCTGGTGTGGCGGCTGCTGCACGGCAGGCCCGACGCGGGACGGGCGCTGGCGGCCGTGGTGCTGGTCCCCTCGGCCTGGCTCGCCATCGAGACGATCCGCTCCTGGCAGTACCTCGGCGGCCCCTGGGCGCTGCTGGGCGCGAGCCAGTACCAGCAGCACGCGGCCCTGGTGCTGGCCTCGGTCGGCGGGGTCTGGCTCGACAGTCTCGTCCTCGTCACCGTCAACACCGCCGTCGTGGTGCTCATCGCAGCCTGGGGCCGCTCCGCCGTCGCCTACGGAACCCTGGTCGCGCTCGGCGCGGGCGCCTTCGCCGCGTTCACCTGGGCCCCGCAGCCCCGGCTGACCGGAACGTCGGCCGAGATCGCCGTGGTCCAGCCCGGCGGCTCCGCCTCACTCGACGACCGCGCGGCGCGCGGCGAGCGCCTCACCCGCACCCTGATCGGCACCCACCCGGACCTGGTGGTCTGGGGCGAGAGCAGCCTGGGCTACGACCTCGGCACCCGTCCGGACCTCACCGCGCAGCTCGCCACGCTGTCCTCCCAGGTCGGCGCCGACCTGCTGGTGAACGTGGACGCGATGCGCCCCGGCAGCGGCGCGATCTACAAGAGTTCGGTGCTGGTCGACCCGCAGGGACTGACCGGGCAGCGCTACGACAAGATCCGGCTGGTGCCCTTCGGCGAGTACATCCCGCTGCGCCCGGCCCTGGGCTGGATCGCCTCGCTGTCGAAGGCCGCCGCGGTCGACCGCCGCCGGGGTAACACTCCGGTGGTCATGACCGTGCCCGAGCCGGGCGGCGGGACGCTGCGGATCGGGCCGCTGGTGTGCTTCGAGTCCGCGTTCCCCGACATGAGCCGGGCGCTGGTACGGAGCGGCGCGCAGGTAGTGGTGATCCAGTCCTCCACCTCGACCTTCCAGCACACCTCCGCTCCCGAGCAGCACGCCTCGCTCGCCGCCTTCCGCGCGGCGGAGACCGGGCGGCCGGTCGTGCAGGCGACGCTCACCGGCGTCAGCGTCGCCTACGACGCGCAGGGCCGCCAGGTCGGCCGCCAGCTGGGCAAGAACGACCGGACGGCCACCGAGTACCGGATGCCGCTCGCCACCGGAAGCACCCTCTACGACCGTTGGGGCAACTGGCTGCCGACGCTGTGCTGCCTGCTGCTGCTCGTCAGCGCGGCCGGCTGGGGACTGCTCGCACGGAGGAATCGACGCGACTGAGAGCGACCGGTCCAAACGACAGGTCCAAACGACGGGTCCAAGTGAGGATGTGGGCCATGAGTGCCGAATCCTGCCCGATTCCGGGCAGAAATATTGGCTTAGCCGGGGGATCTGCGTAAGGTCTCTCTTCGTGTCCAGCTCTGCCGCGTCCGGTGCCTCGCTTCCGCACGACGACCTCCTCGAACATCTGTCGAGGACCACGGTCCTCGGGCCGGCCGAGGCGTCCCGCGTCGTGGCCGACGTCCTGGCGTACTTCGCCGAGACGACCGAGGAGTACGTCCGCCGCCGGCACGGCGAACTGCAGGCCCGGGGGCTGACCAACGACCGCATCTTCGAGCGGATCACCGCCGAGCTGCCGCTGCGCCGGGTCCGCGCGCCCGAGCTGTCCGCGCGGCAGCTGCGCCGCCTGGTCTACGGCTAGTCCGCCAACAGCCGGTCCAGCTCCCGGGCGGACCGGCCGCGCACCGGACACCCCGGCCGCACCGGCTGGACCGCACGCTTCACCAACCCTCCCTCTCCATCCACAAAGAGGAGCACCGCCCATGTGTGGCATCGTCGCCTATATCGGTCCCAGGGACGCCGCGCCCATCCTGCTGGAGGGACTCCAGCGCCTCGAGTACCGGGGTTACGACTCGGCCGGCATCGCCGTCGCGAGCAAGGGCCAGGGCGCGGGCGGGCTCAAGGTCCGCAAGAGCAAGGGTCGCGTCGGCGAGCTCGCCGCCCTGGTCCCGGCGCGCTTCGCAGGCAAGACCGGCATCGGCCACACCCGCTGGGCGACCCACGGCGAGCCCAGTGACGCCAACTCGCACCCGCACCTGGACGGCGCCGAGCGCATCGCGGTGGTGCACAACGGCATCATCGAGAACGCCGACGAGCTGCGTGCCAAGCTTCAGGCCGAAGGCGTTGTCTTCAACTCGGAGACCGACACCGAGGTCCTCGCGCACCTCATCGCCGGCCTCGCCACCGAGGGCGTCGAGCTGGAGGACGCCGTCCGCGCCGCCCTCAAGCGCATCGTCGGCACCTACGGCATCGCGGTGCTGGACGCCCGGCAGCCCGACCGCATCGTGGTCGCCCGCAACGGCAGCCCGATCGTGCTCGGCATCGGCGAGAAGGAGATGTTCGCCGCCTCCGACGTCGCGGCCCTGGTCCGCTACACCCGCCAGGTCGTGCACCTGGACGACGGCGAGCTGGCGACCGTACGCGCCGACGGCTTCAACACCTTCACCCAGGAGGACGCGCGGGCCACCGCCAAACAGCCCTCCACCGTGGACTGGGAGGAGGCCTCCTACGACACCGCGGGCCACGCCCACTTCCTGGTCAAGGAGATCCACGAGCAGCCCTCCTCGGTCGAGCGCACCCTCAGCGGCCGGGTCGACGAGCGCTTCTCCACCGCGCACCTGGGCGGCCTCAACATGGACGCCCGCGAGGCCCGCGCCTTCCGCCGGGTGAAGATCCTCGGTTGCGGCTCCGCGTACTACTCGGGCGAGCTGGGCGCGCAGCTGATCGAGGAGCTGGCCCGGATCCCCGCACACGCCGAGCCCGCCTCGGAGTTCCGCTACCGCAACCCGGTGATCGAGGCGGACACCCTCTACATCGCGGTCAGCCAGTCCGGCGAGACCTACGACACCCTCGCCGCCGTCCAGGAGATCAAGCGCAAGGGCGGCCGGGTGCTCGGCGTCGTCAACACCGTGGGCAGCGCCATCGCCCGCGAGTGCGACGGCGGCATGTACCTGCACGCCGGTCCGGAGATCTCGGTCGCCTCGACCAAGGCGTTCACCTCCACCGCGGTGGCGTTCGCGCTCATCGCGCTCCACCTGGGCCGGGTCCACGACCTGTCCCCGGCCGACGGCCGCCGCATCTGCGCCGGACTCAAGGCCCTGCCGGGCCAGATCCGGGAGATCCTGGCGCAGGAGAAGGACATCGCGGAGCTCGCCGCCAAGTACGCGGACCACCCCGGGATGATGTTCGTCGGCCGGGTGCGCGGCTGGCCGGTGGCCCGCGAGGGGGCGCAGAAGCTCAAGGAGGTCTCCTACGTCCACGCGGAGGCGTACCCGGCGAGCGAGCTCAAGCACGGCCCGCTCGCGCTGATCGGCCCGGACCTGCCGACCGTCGCCGTCGTCCCGGACGACGAGCTGCTGGAGAAGAACCTCACCACCCTCGGCGAGATCCGGGCCCGGCGCGGCCCGGTGCTGATGATCGGCCACACCGCGCCGGACGCCAAGCTCGCCGAGGACAGCATCCTGGTCCCGAAGAACGAGCCCGAGCTCGACCCGATCCTGCTTGGCATCCCGCTCCAGCTGTTCGCCTACTACGCGGCGGTGGCGCTGGAGCGGGACGTCGACAAGCCTCGCAACCTGGCGAAGAGCGTCACCGTCGAGTAGCGGCGGTGCTGGGCTCCAGTACCAGGTGGGCGGTGATCACCAGGGTGCCGTCCTCCACCTGGTAGTCGAGTGGGACGCCGAGTCGGCGCAGGGTCGCCACCATGCCGCTGTTGGACGAGGTGGTCACGGCGTAGACCTCGCCGATCCCGGCGTCCTGCGCCAGCTCCACCAGCCTGCGGACCAGCTCCGAGCCGAGGCCCCGGCGCTGCCAGGCGTCCTCGACCAGGACGGCGATCTCGGCGCTGTCGTCGTCCCACATCAGGTGGCCCAGGGCGACGAGATCGCCGTCCAGGGTCTCCACGGTCAGGGTCTGGCCGTAGCGGGGCTCCAGCAGGTGGCCGAGGTAGCGGTCGGTGTCGGCGGCAGGGCCGTGGTAGCGCTGCCGCAGTGTGCGGGTGCTGCAGCGCTCGTGCAGGGCGACAGCGGCCGACCGGTCGGACGGGTCGGCCCGGCGGACGGTCAGCTCGGACCCGGTCGGCTCGCCGCCGATCGGAAGCGTCAGCACGGCCCGCGTGTCGGGGACACGCGGGCCCAGCTGCGCGTCCAGCTCGATCAGCGCCCGGGCGCGGGCGAACTCGGTGGGCGTGAACGGCGGTTCGTCGCGGTCGACCACGAGCACGCCGCCGGAGGGGTCGCGCAGACGCATGGTGCTGCCGTCGAGCTCGTCCTCGTCGATCTCACCCGGGATCGACCGGATCGTGCAGCGGCCGAAGAGCTGGCGCAGGGCCAGCGGCAGTTCGGCGGCGTCCAGGGCAGTGCGGGTGGCGAGGTTGAGGATCCTGGTGGGCACGTCGACCAGGTCGTGGGCGTCGGCGCGCTCCAGCCACACCTCGGTGCCGCCCGCCGCGACCACGGCGCGGGTGATCTCCTGCGGCGGGGTGTCGCTGTGGGCCTGCACCACGAACTCGTCGACGGTCTCCTCTGCGAGCGGGTGCGCCTGCATGGAGATGATGTTCACGGGGAGGTCGGCCAGCGCCCGGCACAGGGTGGCGAGGCTGCCGGGGGAGTCCGGCACGGTCGCCCGAACCCGCCACAGTGCCTGCTCCTCGGGCGCCAGTGCGGCGGAGGAGACCACGATGTCGCCGGGCGCCGGCCCCGGCGGGGCGTGCGGATGGCGGTGCGACCACCAACTGTGCCAGGCCGCCGTAGCGATCAGTGCCACTGCCGAGGCGACCAGCAGCATCGGGCCGTCGTGACCGTGCACCACCACGTTGGCCACCAGGTCGGCGAGGGCCACGGCCAGGAACACGGCGGAGAGTTCCACGGTGTCGCGGCGCCACTTGTGCTTACGGTTCGTCAGCTTCTCCATGATGGGAATCCTGTCGAACCGGTGTTTCGTGATCACAAACGGATCATGACCAGAACGTAAAGACTGGTTGGTAATGTTTTGCCCGAATTGCCAGTCCGGGATTCCGCTTACGACCTGCTCCCCAGGTCGTCAGCGAAAGCGGGCCAGTTCGGGGCGCTTGGGCGCGCGTCCGTCCCCGGACGACCTGCCGGTGAGCCGTCGCATGACCCACGGCCCCAGGTGCTTCCCGAGCCAGCGCAGGTCGGCGCGCAGCTTCTGGAGCCGGCCGGGCGGCGCGACGGCGGGCAACGGGGCGCGCCAGTCGAACGATGCCGGGTGGCCCATGGCCTGCAGTACGGCCTCGGCGACCCGGCGGTGGCCCTCGGCGGAGAGGTGCAGCCGGTCGTCCGCCCACAGTCGCGGGTCGTCGAAGCAAGCGGCCTCGAACAGGTCGACCACGGCGATCTCGGGCCGCGTACCGAGCTCCGCGACGAACTCCCTGAGCTGCAGAATCGCGGGCAGCAGCCGCGCGCTCCCGGCGAGCCTCCGGGACGGGTCGGTGCTGTGGAACATCACCAACTGCCGCGACCCCGACGCCAGTTTCTCAGCCGCCGCGCCCAGTTGCGCGCACACCGCCGCGACGTCGCAGCCCGGCCGCAGCACGTCGTTCAGTCCCCCGGCGAGCGTCACCAACTCCGCGCCCATCGCCGCGGCGACGTCGACCTGCTCGTCCACGATCTGCCCGATCAGCTTCCCGCGCACGGCCAGATTCGCATAGCGGAACTCCCCGGGAGCGTCGGCGGCCAGCCGCTCGGCAACCCGGTCCGCCCAGCCCCGGAACTCGCCGTCCGGCAGCAGCTCGTCACACATACCCTCGGTGAACGAGTCGCCCACGGCGACCATGCTGCGGTAGGGCCCTGCGCCGTCTGCGGGATAGCTCATGCGCCCGACCCTACCGAGGCCCGGAGCTGGGGCGGGACAGGGGGCGGTGGTACGAGCCGACGGGCTCGCGGTGCCACCAGGCGCCGGTGGTTCGGCGCTCGTCGTGGGTGGTGAAGCGGTAGCGGTAGAGGGTGGCGCGGACGTGCACCGGCGGTTGGTCGGGGAAGGGATTGCCGCGCAGCAGGCGGAGCGTGTCCCGGTCGCCGGCCAGCAGCTTGCGCAGCAGCGGGGTCAACCAGGAGCGGGCGTACGCGGGATTGATCGCGGCGAACCACATCAGCCAGTCCAGGCGCAGGTGGTAGGGAGCCCACTGGCGGGGCCGGCGGCGGGGGTCGCCGGGCTTTCCCTTGAACTCGTACGCGAGCCAGGTGTGTCCGTCGGCGCTGCCCTCGAGGACGACCTCGTGGCGCAGCCGGGTCACGCTGCCGAAAGCGCCGTAGGTGTTGACCAGGTGGAACGAGTCGAACGAACGGTTCATCGCCTGACGGTGCGACAGCAGGTTGCGGGCGGGACGGTAGCTGAGCACGAGCACCAGCGCGGTGTAGGCGAGCGCGCAGACCTGGAACCAGGTGGGAGTCGGCGGGTAGGCCCGGTTCGAGCCGGTGCTGACCGCACTGAGTGCGAGCGTGATGGTCAGCCAGTTCAGCCAGGCGAAGTTCCCCGAGAGCACCAGCCACAGCTGGGTCACCACGATCAGTCCCGCCGCGACGGTCGCTCCTGGCTGCGGCAGCAGGAGCGCGACAGGCGCGCCGAGCTGCACCACATGGTTGGCCGCGGCCTCGGCCCTGTGCAGTGGGCGCGGCAGTCGATGGAACCACCAGCTGAACGGCCCTGGCATCGGCTGCGTCTCGTGGTGGTAGTAGAGGCAGGTCAGATCGCGCCAGCACTGGTCCCCGCGGAGCTTGATCAGCCCTGCCCCCACCTCGACCCGGAAGAGCAGCCAGCGGATCAGCAGCAGGACGGGCCAAGGCGGCGCCGTGTGGGCGTTGCCGAGGAAGACGGCGAGCGCGCCGGTCTCGAGGAGGAGCGACTCCCACCCGAACGAGTACCAGGTCTGTCCGACGTTGACGATGGACAGGTAGAGCGCCCAGAGCGCGAGCCAGATCAGGAGTGCGCCCCAGAGCGGCACGAGGTCCGCGAGTCCTGCGGCGACGGCGGCGGCGAGCAGGACGCCGGTCCAGGCCACGGCGGCGAAGAACCTGTCGGTGTAGTGCAGCCGGAACAGCGTCGGCGCCTCCCGCGCGGTCGTCCGCGCGAGATACCGCGGCACGGGCAGCAGCCCGTGCTCGCCGATCAGCGCCTTGCACTGGCGGGCCGCAGCGAGGAACCCGATCAGGTACAGCCCGGCGAGCGCGCGCTGGAAGAGCAGGCGGCCGAGCCAGTACGCGGGAGCGTCGAACCAGCGCATGCTCCCTACTCTGCACGAAGGGGTGAGCTGCGCTGGGCAGGGGCGCGGTGAAGTGAGCACGCAATCGTGCAGGCGGGCGGGGCGTTGAGCCTGAGGAGGCACCCCGCGTCGCCTGGGTCGGGCGCGGTGCCGACCGGCCGCAAATTGCTCGCGGAGGCCTCGCGCGGCGACCTACGATCGGAAGATGCCGCCCACTGATCGTCTGCTTGCCTTCGTCGCCCTGGCGACGGTGATCATCGTGATCCCCGGCCCCAGCGTGCTGTTCGTCCTCGGGCGGGCGCTCGCGCACGGCCGTCGAACCGCCCTGCTCAGCGTGCTGGGGAACACCCTCGGCTCGCTCGGGCTGGTCAGCCTGGTCGCGCTCGGGCTCGGGCCGATCCTCGCGGGGTCCGCGCTCGCCCTGACCGTGCTCAAGCTCGCCGGAGCCGGCTACCTCGTCTATCTGGGCGTCAAGGCCTTCCGCACGCGCGGTTCCCTGGCCGCGGCGTTCGAGGCGGTCGCACCAGGGAAGGGGCCGGCCGGCGCCGGCGACGCCAAGGTCGTCGCGGAGGGCTTCGTCGTCGGTGCGACCAACCCGAAGACGATGATCTTCTACGCCGCCGTGCTCCCGCAGTTCGTGGACCGCAGCCACGGCGGACCGCTACTCCTGCAACTGCTCGTGCTCGGGCTGATCTTCAACGCGATCGCGCTCGCCTGCGACAGCACCTGGGGGCTCGCCTCCTCGGCGGCCCGGTCCTGGTTCGCCCGCTCCCCGCGCCGCTTGCGCGCGGTCGGCGGCGCGGGCGGACTGGCGATGATCGGTCTCGGTCTCACCGTGGCGACCACCGGCCGCACGGACTGACGGCCAACGCGTCCCCGCCGCCCCTGCGGGGCGTTGGACGGGTCGGTCCGGGCCGCAGCCCGGTCGGTTCCGCTGGCAGAATGCACAACCGTGTCCGCTTCCTGCACTTCTCCGTCCGCAGCCGGGTCAGGCCCGTGCCCCGCCGACGAGCGTGCCGCGCGCTCTGCCCGGTTGCGGCTGGTCCTGCTCCTGGTGTTGCTGGCGGTACTCGGGGGAGTCCTCCTGGCATGGCATCCGAGCCGGCTGCTCACCGAGCGTCTGCCCTCGCCGTGGGCGGAGCCGGTGTTCGTGACGGTCTTCGCCCTGGGCACGCTGGCGTTCGTTCCCAAGCCGCTGCTGAACGTGGCCGCCGGAGTGCTCTTCGGGTTCCCCGAGGGGCTCGCGCTCGCCGCGGTGGGCACCACGCTGGGCGCCGCGCTCGCGTTCGGGCTGGGCCGGGTGCTCGGGAGGGACGCGCTGCGGTCGGTGCTGCGCGGCCGGGTCTGGCGCGCCGTCGATCGCGGCCTGACCGAGCGTGGCTTCCGTGCGGTGCTGATGCTGCGCCTCTTCCCCGGGATGCCCTTCCCCGTGGCGAACTACGGCGCCGCGGTCTCGGGTGTCCGCCTGCGCACCTTCCTCGGCGCCACGGCGCTGGGCGTGGTCCCTGCTACGGCGGCGTATGTCGCGGCGGGGAAGGCCGCGACGTCGCCGGACACCACCACGCTGGCGCTGTCGGTGGCCGCGTTCGTGGTGGTGGGCGGGCTGAGCACGGTGCCGCTGCTCCGTGCCCGTCGCAGCGTCACCTCACGACCGTAGGGACGTGGCGGCCGGAGTAGCTGACGTCCGCGCGCGGGCCCGGGTCAGTCGGCGACGAGGTTGTCGTCGGCGTCCTGCAGGCCGAGCCGCAGGTGCTCGACGTGGAAGATGGCCTGGTCCAGGAGTTCGGCGACGTGGTGGTCGTACAGGGCGTAGACCATGGAGCGTCCGTGGCGCTCGGCGACGACCAGTCCGAGGTTCTTCAGCAGCCGCAACTGGTGCGAGCACGCGGAGCGTTCCATCCCTGCGGCCTCGGCCAGATCGCTGGCCGCGCACGGGCCCTCGACCAGGCGGGCCAGGATCAGCAGCCGGGACGGAGTCGCCAGGGCCTGAAGCATGGTGGCCACGCTCGCACTGCCGACGTGGTCCAACCGCTCGCGCGAGGTGGCGCGCTGTTTCTCGTCGACTCCGTGTCCCATGTCGGCATCCTACCCATGACGCGTGAAAGACTGTTCAATCATTCCGGTATGGTGGGTGGGTCGCCCTGCCGCGTGCAGCCCCGCTCTGCCCGCTCCCGCCCCGTCTTACGCGAAGGAACCCGCGCCATGTCCACAACCCTCACCGAGCGCCCTGCGCCGGCCGCAGCCCCCCGCGAGGCGTCGGCCCGCAGGCGGCGCACGCGGGTGTTCGCGCTGGCCGAGGCCCGCTGGGCCGCGGCGGCCACGGTCGCGTTCCTGGTCGCGCTGCCGCTGCAGCTGACCGGCGTCAGCGCGTGGGCCTGGGCGCCGCTCTACGTGATCGCCTACGTCACCGGCGGCTGGGAGCCGGGCTGGGCCGGCCTGCAGGCACTGCGGGACCGGACCCTGGACGTGGACCTGCTGATGATCGTCGCCGCTGTAGGCGCGGCGTCGATCGGGCAGGTCATGGACGGCGCCCTGCTGATCGTCATCTTCGCCACCTCCGGCGCGCTTGAGGCGCTGGCCACCGCGCGTACCCAGGACTCGGTGCGTGGCCTGCTCGACCTGGCCCCCACCACCGCCACCCGCCTGCTCGACGGGGGCGACGGCCACGACGGGGGAGCCAGCAGCGGGGACGCCCGCGAGGAGACGGTGCCCACCGAGGTGCTGACGGTGGGCGACACCATCCTGATCCGCCCCGGCGAGCGCGTCGGGGCCGACGGACGGGTGCTGCACGGGGCCAGCGAGGTCGACCAGGCCACCATCACCGGCGAGCCGCTCCCTGTCCCCAAGCAGGCCGGAGACGAGGTCTTCGCCGGCACGCTGAACGGCACCGGGGCGCTCTGGGTCGCGGTGGAGCGGGACGCCTCCGATTCGGTGATCGCGCGGATCGTGGCCATGGTCGAGGAGGCGTCGGAGACCAAGGCGCCCACGCAACTGTTCATCGAGAAGGTCGAACAGCGGTACTCGCTGGGCATGGTCGCGGCCACTCTCGCCGTGTTCCTCCTCCCCCTCGCCTTCGGCTCGGCGGTGACCGGGTCGCTGCTGCGCGCGATGACCTTCATGATCGTCGCCTCGCCCTGTGCGGTGGTGCTCGCCACCATGCCGCCGCTGCTGTCGGCCATCGCCAACGCGGGGCGGCACGGCGTACTGGTGAAGTCGGCCGTGGTCATGGAGCGCCTGGGCCAGGTCGACGCGGTCGCGCTGGACAAGACCGGCACGCTGACCGAGGGCACCCCCCGGGTCACCGACATTCGTCCGCTTTCCGGTTCCGGCCTCACCGAAGCGGATCTGCTGACCCTGGCGGCAGCCGCCGAGCACCCCAGCGAGCACCCGCTGGCCCGCGCCGTCGTCGGCGCCGCCCGTGAGCGCGGCCTGGAGCTGCCGGTGGCAGCGGACTTCAGTTCCGCCCCTGGCATCGGGGTGACCGTGACCGTCGGGGGCAGTGCGGTCGCCGTCGGGACCCCCGCCCGATTGGTCAACGGTGCAGGTGACGCTGTGTCCGCCCGAGCCCTCGCCGTCGCGGAGGAACTGGAAGAGGGCGGCCGCACCGCCGTCCTCGTCGAGCGCGACGGCGTCCCCGTCGGCGTCCTCGGCATCGCCGACCGGCTCCGCCCCGACGCCGCCGCCACTGTCGCCGCGCTGCGTACGCTGACCGGCACCAGCCCGGTGCTGGTCACCGGCGACAATCCGCGCGCCGCCGCCCGTCTCGGCGCGGAGGTCGGCATCGCCGGGGACGACGTCCACGCGGGGCTGCTTCCGCAGGACAAGGTCGAGGCGGTGCGCAGGCTGGAGGCGCGCGGACGCAAGGTGCTGGTCATCGGTGACGGGGTCAACGACGCCCCCGCGCTGGCCGCCGCCCACACCGGCATCGCCATGGGCCGGGCCGGCTCCGATCTCGCGCTGGAGACCGCGGACGCGGTCATCGTGCGCGACGAACTGGCCACCGTTCCCACCGTGGTGGCCCTGTCCCGGCGCGCGCGCAGGCTGGTGGTGCAGAACCTGGTCATCGCCTCGGTGTTCATCTCCGGCCTCGTCGTCTGGGACCTGGTCGGACACCTGCCGCTGCCGCTCGGCGTGCTGGGGCACGAGGGCTCCACCGTCATCGTCGGGCTCAACGGCCTGCGGCTGCTGCGGGACGCCGCGTGGCACCGCGCCGCCGACCCGAACGGGCCCGGCCGGTGAGCCGCCGCAGCCCGCGCCGGGCGGTGCCCGCCCCTGGGGCGGCGCGGCCCACCGTGACCGTCTGCCGGGGATGCTGCTGCGGCACCCCCAAGGTCCCGCGTCTGGATCACCCGGCCCAACTCGAGGACCTGCGAACATCATTGGCCGACGTCGCGCTGGTGCGGCGGGTCGACTGCCTGGACTCCTGCGAGTACGCCAACGTCGTCGTGGTCCAGCCCTCCGCCGAGGGCCGTGCGGCCGGAGGACGCCCGCTGTGGCTGGGCCTGGTCAACGACCCCGACGCCGCGAGCGACATCGCGGCCTGGGTCCGGGCCGGCGGCCCCGGCCTGGTCGATCCGCCCGACATCCTCGACCTCTACGCCTTCACGCCGTCCAGGCGGGTGCGGCAGGGGCTCGACACCTGACGCCGGCGACAGGAACGCGTGTGCGAGCATGGAGGGAGTGGGCAGGATGACGCCCGCTTCCGGACGAGACGCGCCGTACCCGGTCCGCCAAGACGACGCTCCGATGGAGGCGTGTCGTCATGACCGAGCAGCTGGTGCAGATCCTCGGTTCGATCCTGGTCCTGATCCCGTTCGCGCTGGCGCAGCTGGGGCGCGTCAATCCCCGGTCGCTCAGCTATCTCACCCTGAACCTGGCCGGGTCCGGCGCCCTCGCTGTCGACGCCGCGGTGACCCTCCAGTGGGGGTTCCTGCTGCTGGAGGGCACCTGGGCGGTGGTCTCGCTGTTCGGCCTGGCCGGGGAGCTGCGACTCAGCCGCCGAACGCCGCGCGGTGCTGAGCGCTGAGCTGGACGTACCAGTCGGCGTTGAGCTTGATGTGGGCCCGCTCCTCCTCGGTGAGCTCCCGCTTCACCTTGGCCGGCACCCCGGCGACCAGGGAGCCGGGCGGCACCTGCGTGCCCTGGGTGACCAGTGCGCCCGCCGCCACCAGCGAGCCCGCGCCGATCACCGCGCCGTTGAGGACGGTGGCGCTCATGCCGATCAGCACGTCGTCCTCGATGGTGCAGCCGTGCAGAACGGCGTTGTGGCCCACGGAGATCCGCGCGCCGAGAATCGCGGGGTAGCCGAAGTCGGCGTGCACGGAGCAGTTGTCCTGGACGTTGCTGTCCTCGCCGATGACGATCGTCTCGCAGTCGCCGCGCAGCACCGCGCCGTACCAGACGCTGGCCCCGGCGGCGAGTCGCACTGATCCGAGCACGACCCCGGTCGGTGCGACGAACGCTCGCTCGTCCACCTCGGGTGTCCGCCCGGCGACGGCGGCGATCAGCGGTTCTGCCATGGGGTGCTCCCGGAGCGGTGAGAATCGGAATGGTCCGCTTGCACGCTACCGCTCCGGACAGGCGTACTCGCAGGGCGGTCCCGAGGCCGACACACTCGGTGCATGCCTTCGCCGACCCCGCCGATCCCGCCGACTTCTCCGAGCCCGCCGCCCCCGCGCAGCGGACTGCACCGCTACCGCTTCCTGAGCGTCTGGGAGCTCGCCGCCCCGCCCGCACTGGTGTACGGAGTGCTCGGCGACCCGCGCACCTATCCGGCCTGGTGGCCGGAGATCCGCGAGGTGCAGCAACTGGACGCCGCCAGCGGGCGGATGAGATTCCGCTCGCTGCTGCCCTACGAGCTGACCGTGGTCGCCCACGAGACCCGGAACGACCCGGCCGCCGGGGTGCTGGAAGCCCGGCTGACAGGTGACCTCGACGGGATCACCCGGTGGACCGTCACCGGCCGCGGCGACGGTGCCGCGGTCGCCGTGTTCCACGAGGACGTGGAGGTGCGCAAGCCGCTGATGCGCCGCCTCGCGGTTCCCGGCAGGCC
The DNA here is from genome assembly GCF_041262165.1 of Streptacidiphilus sp. MAP12-16. Taxonomy (NCBI): domain Bacteria; kingdom Bacillati; phylum Actinomycetota; class Actinomycetes; order Kitasatosporales; family Streptomycetaceae; genus Streptacidiphilus; species Streptacidiphilus sp. MAP12-16. Next base: position 97,671 of record NZ_JBGCBY010000021.1, on the reverse strand, counting down.
CCTCTTCCGCGTCAACCACTCCCTGATGATGCGCAACGGCCGCAGTGGCTTGACGCACTACCTCTCCGTGTGCGGCTCCCGTCGCATTGGTCTTGACCAATGATCGGGGGTGCCCCTAGTGTCGCCTTAGTGCAGGGTCCTTTAAGAAATAAGGGCTCATAAATAGTGGGCGTCGACCAGGCATCCACCAGGTGTCGCACGGCCACCACACGGGCACGAGACGTACAAGCCGGAGGACAGGGTGGGGACCACACAGGCCACGATCGGGACCGGAACGGCGGCAGCAGCCACCGCAGCGGCGCCCGAACCCAAGTACTGGCACCTGCGCACCGTGCTGGTACGCGCGCTCGACTCCGAGTTCGAGGCCGGGGAGGTGCTGCCCAACGAACGCGACCTATCAGCGCGCTTCGGCGTCGCCCGCGCGACCCTGCGTCAGGCCCTGGACCAGTTGGAGCTGGAGGGCCGCCTGGTCCGCCGCCGTGGTATCGGCACGCTCGTCGCAGCCCCGCGGATGGGCGTTCCGGTGGCCGAGTCGGCCGAGGGCCGGCCCGGCACCGGCCGCGACGTCTGGCGCATCGTCGACTCGACCTCGGCGCCCGCGCCCGCGGCCGTCGCCGCGGCCCTGGGCGTCCCGGCCGACGAGGCCGTGCACACCGTCCGTCGGCTGCGGATGATGCACGGTCAGGCCATCGGCACCGAGACCCTGTACGTGCCCGACGCGGTGGTGCCTTACGTAGCGGGCGGCGTCTTCATGAAGCACAGCGTCAAGCCCAGCATCGCCGACTCCAGCCGGGCCCGTTCCGTGCTGCGCCAGCTGCAGCGCCTGGAGCTCGACGGCGAGTCACGCGCGGTGGAGCTCGGCGTCGCCGAGGAGGAGCAGGCCCGCCTGCTCGAGCGCCCGCCGGGTATCCCCGTGCTGGTGCTGACCACCCGCTACCAGGCGCAGGGCCGTACGGCTGCGGTGGCAGTCTCCACTTACCGCGCCGACACCTGCCGGTTGACCTTCGGCGCGTCCGGTGTCGTCGACGTCGCTCCCGCCGCAGCCGCCACCGAGGTCCGTACCGCTTCCTGATCGACCGAGAACAGCTGCTCCTCGGCGTGTTCGAGGGCCAGCCGCAGGGCGCCGGTGGCGATCACGTCGTCACCGAGCGCCGAGAGGCGCACCTCGGGCGGGCGCAGGCAGAACCGTCCCAGCTGCTCCCGCAGGGGTTCGAGCACGCCGTCCAGGCCGGCCGCCCAACCGCCGATCACCACGATCTCCGGGTCGATCGCCAGCACCAGCGCTGCCACGTCCCGCACCAGCCGGGTCAGGAATCGGTCACGGACATCCAGGGCGACCCGGTCGCCCTGCTCCGCCAGGCGCAGCACGCGCGCCACCGCCGCCTCGTCCAGCGGGTCGATGGGCTTGCTCGGAGCGGACAGCAACTGCGCGGGGTTGGACTCCTGGCCCAGCAGGTGCAGTGAGCCGATCTCGCCGGCCGCGCCGCCGAAGCCGCGGTGCAGCCGGCCGTTGATGAGGGAGCCCGCGCCGGGGCTCAGCCCGGCCAGGACGAACACGACGTCTCCCATACCGGTCGCCGCGCCCTGCCAGTGCTCGCCGATCGCGGCGAGGTTGGCGTCGTTCTCGACCAGGACCGGGCAGCGGAACGAGCGGCGCAGCCTCGCGCCCAGCTCCAGGCCGGTCCAGCCGGGCAGCGCCGTGCCGAGCCGGACCACGCCTTCGGCGTCCACGACGCCGGGGGTGCCGACGCCGACGGCCCACAGCGTGTCCCGGGACACCCCGGACCGGCGCAGCAGCTCCGCGACGGTGCCGCGGACCAGCCCGAGGCGCTCGGTCGCGCCGGTGGACTCGTCGATGGGGCGGGCGTAGGAACCCAGGATCCGTCCGGTGAGGTCGGACAGGGCGGCGCGGGCGCCGTGCGTGCCGATCTCGATGCCGAGCAGGTGCCCGGCCTCGGCGCGGAAGCGGAAGTGCCGGGCGGGACGGCCGCGTTGCCGGGCGCTGTCGGTACGCTTGGAGTCGGGATCAGGGTGCACCTCGACGACCAGGCCCGAGTCGATCAGGCCTTCGATGACGCCCTCGACGGTGGGACGGGACAGGCCGGTGTCGCCCACCAACTGGGTGAGCGTCAGGGCGCTCCCGTCGCGCAGCGCGTGCAGGGTGACCGCGGAGTTGATCCGCCGCAGCAGCGAGGAGTCCCCGCCGGTGAGCTGTGCCAACTCTCCGCCTTTCCCTTCCGCGTCCTGCCCGCCGGCGACTCTGCCGGGGGGTAGGCGGATCGTATCCGGGGCTGGTCCGTGGCCGCGAGCGTTTCTGCAGCTCATCGTCGGCTTCGGTATCAAACGGCAACACTGCTAACGGGAATGTCGGGCAGCGCCGCCGCGAGTGCGGCGACCGCCCTGGTGATCTCCGGCACGCCCAGATGGGCGTAGCCGAGGACGAAGACGGTCGGGGTCGGCCGCGCCGGGGCGGTGTAGTCGCCGAGCGGGCGCAGCCGCACTCCGGCCCGGGCGCTCGCGGCGGGCAGCAGCGGGCCCAGCTCGGTCGGGAACTCCGCGATGAGGTGCAGGCCTGCGGCGATGCCGCTGGTCCTCACCGCGGGGAGGTGGGTGGCGAGCGCCGAGATCAGGGCGTCCCGGCGGGTGCGGTAGTGGCGCTGGCACAGCCGGAGTTGGCGGTCGTAGCGACCGCTGCGCAGGAATGCGGCGAACGCGGCCTGCTCGGCGACGGTGTTGCCGAGGTCGCTGTACCGCTTGGCCTCGACCAGCTCCGCCAGCATCCCGCTGGGCGGGACCAGCCAGCCCAGGCGCAGGCCGGGGGCGAGGGACTTGCTGACCGAGCCGGTGTAGGCGACCAGTTCGGGGGCCAGTCCCTGGAGCGAGCCGACGGGCGCGCGGTCGTACCGGAAGTCGCCGTCGTAGTCGTCCTCGATGAGCAGGCCGTGGGTGCGGCGGGCCCATTCGAGCAGGGCGGCGCGGCGTTCGGGGGAGTGCACGATGCCGGTGGGGAACTGGTGCGCCGGGGTGACCACGGCGGCGCGGACGCCGGTGGCGGCGAGGGCGACGGGGTCCAGCCCCTCGGTGTCGACCGGGACCGGGACGGAGCGCAGGCCCGCTGCGGTGAACAGGGGGAACTCGGAGGGGCTGCCGGGGTCCTCCAGGGCGATGGCGTCCTGGCCGTGGTGCTTGAGGAACCTCCCGAGCAGGGTCAGGGCCTGGGCCACGCCCGAACAGACGATCAGCCCGTCGGGTTCGACGACCACGCCGCGACGGCGGCTCAGCAACTCGGCCAGCGCGGCGCGCAACTCCGGCAGGCCCTGCGGATCGGGGTAGTCCAGGGCGGCGTCGGGCAGCCGGGCGAGGGCGCCGCGCTGGGCGGCGGACCAGGCGGAGCGGGGAAAGAGCGACAGGTCGGGGAGGCCCGGACGGAAGTCGGTGACGGCCGAGGAGGTCTGCGGGTGCGCGCGGGGGACCGGTGCCTCCGGCGCGGCCGGGAGCCGGGCGACCCAGGTGCCCGAGCCCTGGCGACTGGTCAGATAGCCCTCGGCGGTCAGTTGCGCGTACAGCTCGCTGACCAGGCCGCGGGAGACCCGGAGGTCCCGGGCCAGATCGCGGGTCGACGGCAGCCGGGTGCCTGCGGCGAGCCGACCCGTGCGGATCGCCGCGCGGAGGGCTGCGCCCAGTTCCCGCCGCCGCCCGCGGGGCGGCCCGGAGGCGGCGGGGAGCAGCAGCTCCCAGGCGGGGGAGGGGTCCGTGTCCCTCGGCGGCGGGGGAGTGGTCCATGAAGTCTGCACAGAAGTGGACCTTAACGAGGACCAGTGCGCCGGCAAAGGCTGAATCCATGACCGCCACCCCCGCCCCCGGCCCCAACCGGCCACCCGCCCCCGTCTCCGGCCCGGCCCCCGCCCCTGGCCCCAACCGGCCACCTACCGCCGCCCCCGGCCGCGACCCCGCCTCCGGCCGCGACCCCGCCCCTGGCCTCGACCGCTCCGTTTTCGACCGCCCCGGCCCCGCCTGCTCCGTTTCCGACCGCCCTGGCCTCGACCGCCCTGGCCTCGACCGCCCCGGCACCGCTGACCGCCCCGCCGCCCAGTCCACCACCGACGGCGCCGCCCGCGCCGCCGCCCGCGGGGCCCGCGCCGGGGCCGGCCTCGCGACCACCGCGGCCGTGCTGATCGGCACTTCCTTCGTGGCGATGAGCCTCCTCGGCCGCTACCCCTTTCTCGGCGGGCAGGGCCTGCGCTACGGCGTGGCGGCGCTCGCCCTGCTGGTCCTCGCCGCCCGCCGGCCGGCCGGGCTCGCACCCGTTCGCAACCTGCGCCCGCGCCAGTGGCTGCGTCTCGCGTTGATCGCGGCGACCGGCATGGTGGGCTTCAACGCCGCGGTGGTCGCGGCCGAACGCACGGCGGAACCGGCGGTCCCCGGCGTGGTCGTGGGCTGCGCTCCGCTGGTGCTCGCCCTGCTCGCGCCGCTGCTGGAGCGCCGTCGTCCGTCCGCGCGGATCGCCGGAGCGGCGGCGCTGGTGGTCGCGGGTGCCGTCGTGGTGCAGGGACTCGGCCGCACCGACGCGGCGGGTCTCGGTTTCTCGGTGCTCGCGCTGGCAGGAGAAGCCTGCTTCGGCCTGATCGCGGTGCCGCTGATCCCGCCGCTGGGGCCACTGCTGCTGGCCGGCTGCGCCTGTGTGGTGGGTGCGGTCCAGGCGATGCTGCTCGGGCTGCTGCTGCACGGCCCGGCTGTGCTGCGGCTGCCGACCGCGTCGGAGGCGGCAGCGCTGGTCTGGATGGCTCTGCCCGTCACCGTCCTCGCGTTCTGGGCCTGGTACTCCTCGGTGCAGCGGCTCGGTCCCGAACGGTCGGGGCTGCTTCTGGGGGCGATCCCGGTCTCCGCCGCCGCGACCGCGCCCCTGGTCGGAACCGGCACTCTCGGCGTGGGCCAGATCGCCGGAAGCCTGCTGGTCGCCGCCGGAGTCGCGGCCGGCGTCCGGGCCGCGCGAGGCGGACGGGTCGTCAGGGCCGGACGAGGGGCGGGCTGGAGTCGGGCTAAGACCGACCGGCACATGGGGGGTGGGTGAAGGAGGGGGTCGAGGGAGGGGGCACCCCCGGACGAAGTTTGGGGGAGAGTCTGGGCGGGGCGGAGGAGGGAGCCATTGCGGAGCACTGGCGACTGACGACAACCCGGTCAGGCGAGAGTTATCGGCCTGCGACGCCGCCCCCCATGTGCCGGTCGGTCCAAGATCAGAGCAGGGCGAACTGTCCCTCCGGGCCCTCTTCCTGGTGCAGCAGCACCGAGGCCGGACGGCGGCTCCATGCCGGAACCGGCAGCACCCCCGCCGCTGCCAGCCACGCCGCGCTGAGCCAGGGACCGCGGTCGGGCGCGACCAGCGCTGCCTGGGCGGGATGCAGTTGGGTGAGCAGGGCCAGCACCGTGGCGAGGTCGACCAGGTCCGCCGTGAACTGCTGCGGCCACGCGGCGAGGCCCAGGGCCTCCAGACTGCCGGGCCGGGCGTCCGGATCGGGTTCGCGGGCAGCGAGCCACTCGGCCAGGACCGGCGTCCCGCCCGCGGTGTACTCCCAGGCGGTGCGCGGCACCGGGGCGATCCGGCCGGTGCCGAGGACCAGCGACTCCTCCTCGGGGTCGTGGTCGAGCGCTTCGGGATACCCGGTGACGCGCTCCCGGACGAAGGGCCGTCGTCCGCCCGGCATCCGGGGCCGACCGTGCGGGCGGTCCGCGGCCGGGTCGGCGCAGCGCGCACCGAAGGTCTGCAGCCACAGGACCCGGCGGCCCAGCGCCAGCCCCTCCGCCCAGAGCTCAGCGGTGGCGGGCAGCGGCACGGGCACTTCGTCGCCGCTGCGTGCGGCCTCCCAGGCGGGGTGGGCCGTGGCGGCCGCGATCCAGGCCAGCAGGTCCTCCGGGGTGACCGGCAGCCCCAGCTGGCGGCTCAGACACTCCGTCAGGCCAGGCGCGAGATTGGGCTCCTGCCCGCCGGGCTGCCGGTACAGGGGATGGACCCGGCCGATCCCCTTCGCGCGATGGCCGTCGGGCAGTTCGGCGGAGAAGGCCAGGGTGGGGCCGGGTGTGCCGGGTGTGTGCGGCTGCACTGTGGCGAAGACCTGGCGCGCGTCGGCGACCCGCCACAGCTCGGGGCGGGCCTGGTCCAGCACCCGCTGGTCGGGGAGCAGCCACAGCCGGTCGAAGGCTCCGTGCCGGATCTGGACCGGCTCCGGGCACGGCCCGGGGTCACGGGCCAGGCGCGCGGTCGAGGCGGACTGCCCCGGGAGCTGCGCCACGGCACTGTCCACCGAGCGGGACCTGGTGGCCCCGAACAGCGCGGCCCGCTGCCCCGCCGGGGCCTCGGCCAGCCGACGCCAGCGCCCGACCAGCACGTCCGGATGGGCGGAGCGCACCCACTCCCGGCCCGGTCGCAGCCCCGGTACCGACCACGGCATCAGCTCGCTGAGCAGCGGCGCTTCGGCCACCTGGCACCTCCCCTGGCCCATGGTAGCGAGGCCGTCCGCTGCACAGGCGGCCTGAGGCATCCGTGGGAAGATGGCAGAGCGGGAAGATGACCTCCGGGCGGTTACCTGACCATGCGCAAGGACGACTCGAGGACTGGTTCAGGCGCCGGCCGCGTCGCGGCGGGCGGCGAGGCGCTGGGGCGCGGGCTGATGTTCATCCCCATCGCGACGGCGCTGATCAAGGATGACGGGCGCATCCTGCACTGGAGCGCCGACGCGGAGGTGCTGCTCGGCTACACCGCAGAGGAGGCCGTGGGCGCCTTCGCCGCCCAGCTGCTCGTGACGGAGGAGCAGCGGCCGCAGGTCCAGGCACTCTTCGGTGACATCCTGGCCGGCCAGGAGTGGTCCGGGGTGTTCCCTGTGCGGCACCGCGACGGGCACCACGTCAACCTGGAGTTCCGCACGCATCCCATCGTCGGACCCGAGGGTCGGCCCCTGGTTCTCGCCGTGGCATCCGACGTCAGGTCGCTGCGCCGGATCGAGTCGGACCTGGCCGTCCTCGACAGCTTCTTCACCCAGTCGCCGGTCGGCATGGCCGTCTACGACCAGGAACTGCGCTTCGTACGGCTCAACGACGCTCTCGCCGCGATCAACGGCATCCCTGCGGAGGAGCATCTGGGGCGGCGGGTGGACCAGGTACTCCCGGGGGTCAACGGCACCGAGATCGAGGCGGTGATGCGGCAGGTGCTGGAGAGCGGCGAGCCGATCGTCGACGCCAGGTCCCACGGCCGTACCCCGGCCGACCCCACCCACGACCGGGCCTGGTCGGCCTCCTACTTCCGGCTGCAGGAGACCACCGGCCGGATCCTGGGCGTGAGCTCCACGATCATCGAGGTCACCGAGCGTTTCCGGGCCGAGTCCCGGGCGTCCCGGGCCCGGGAGCGGCTGGAATTGCTGGTCGACGCCACCTCGCGGATCGGCACCACCCTCGACCTGGGGCAGACGGCCCGCGAGCTGGCCGACACGATGGTGCCGCAGGTCGCCGACGTCAGCGGAGTGTTCGTGCTGGAGCGGCTGGTGGCGGGGCAGGGCGTGGAACCCATCGATCCCCAGGGCGCGGAGCGGGTGCGCCGGCTCGCTTTCGCGAGTTCGGACGCCCACTACCCGGTGGAGGACCTGCCCATCGGTGCCGTCTACAGCGTGCCGCCGGGCTCTCCCTACGCCGAGGCGATGGCGACGGGCCGGACCGTCGTCGTGCCGTCGCGGGATCTGCCCCCGCTCGCCACGGGGGCGGCCGCCGTGCGGGTGGGCTCCTACCAGCGCCGCGAATCCCGTGTGGTGCGGGTGACGCCTCTGGTCGCGCGCGGGACGGTGCTCGGGATGGTGGTCTACTCCCGGCGCGGTGGCCGGGAGGCGTTCGAGCGCGAGGACATCACGCTGGGTGACGAGCTGATCTCCCGGGCGGCCGTCGCCATCGACAACGCCCGCCTGTACCTGCGCGAGCACGAGACCGTGGTGGCCCGACAGCAGGCCCTGGCCGAGGCGAACGCGGCCCGGGAGCGGCTGGCGCTGGTCAACGAGGCGTCGACCAGGATCGGTACCACCCTCGACCTGGTCCAGACCGCGCTCGAACTGGCCGAGGTCGCCACGCCGAGGCTGGCCGACACCGTCGTCGTCGAGGTCCTGGACTCGCTGGTGCGCGGCGAGGAACTGCCCGGCCCGCCGGACCGGTCGGCGGTGTTGCGGCGCCTGGCCTTCCACACGGTCGAGGGATCGGGGATGGATCCGGTCGCCCCGGTCGGCGACATCCACCGGTTCCACCCGACGACTCCCTATGCCTGGAGTCTCACGCACCGCCGACCGGTGCTCGTTCCGACGATGGACGCGAAGGGGCTGAGCTGGTTCGCCGACGATCCGGCCCGGGGCGCGGCGGTGCGCGAGCAGGGTGTCCACTGCTTCATGGTGGTGCCGCTGATCGCCCGGGGCGCGGCGGTGGGCGTGGTGGCGTTCTACCGCAACGTCACCGATCGGCCCTATGACGAGCTGGACCTGGCGTTGGCCACCGAGCTGACGGCCCGCGCGGCGGTGTCCATCGACAACGCGCTGCTCTACACCCGGGAGCGGGACGCGTCCCGGGCCCGGCAGCGCGCGCTCGAGGAAGCCCATGCGGCCCAGGAGCGGCTGGCGTTGCTGAATGACGCGAGCACCCGGATCGGGACCACGCTCGACCTTCAGCGGACCGCCGAGGAACTGGTCGAGCTGGTGATCCCGCGGTTCGCCGACTTCGTCACGGTCGATCTGCTCGACTCGGTGTTCCAGGGCGGGGAGCAGAACGGGGAGCAGGCCCCGATGCCGGACGACGGAACGGTGCTGATGCGCGCAGTCGCCGTCGGCGAGGTGACCGACGCGGGCATGACCGGGGCAGCGGACGCGGTCGGCGGGACCTCCCGCTCGGCCAAGCTCTATGCGCAGAGCCTGCGCACCGGTAGGTCGATCCTGGTCTCGCAGGTGGACGAGGCGGCGCTGCACCGGATCGTCGCGCACCCGGACCGGGTCCAGCCGAGTCTCGACGCCGGAGTCCACTCGTATCTGATGGTGCCTCTGCTCGCCCGTGGCATGGTGCTCGGCGGGGCCGAGTTCATCCGGATGCGCAATCCGGAGCCGTTCACCCCCTCCGACGTGGCGCTCGCTGAGGAACTGGCGACCCGTGCGGCGGTGTGCATCGACAACGCCCGGCTCTACCGGCGTGAGCGCGACACCGCGCTCACGCTCCAGCGCAGCCTGCTGCCCCAGGAGGTCCACCGCACACCGGGGCTGGAGATCGCCTACCGCTACCTGCCGAGCAGTGTGGTCAGCGAGGTCGGCGGCGACTGGTTCGACGTCGTGCCGCTGTCCTGCGGGCGGGTCGCACTGGTCGTCGGCGATGTGATGGGCCACGGCATCCGGGCCGCCGCCACGATGGGCCAGCTCCGTACCGCGGCCCGCACGCTGATCACCCTCGATCTGGCGCCCGACCGGGTGCTCCGGCGCCTGGACGAGACGGCGCTGGCGATCGGCGAGGGGCAGTTCGCGACCTGCCTGTGCGCCGTGTTCGACCCGGCCGACCGCAGTTGCACCATCGCCTGTGCCGGGCACCTGCCGCCCGTGGTGACCGATCCGAACGGGTCGACACGGCTGCTCGAACTGCCCCCCGGAGCCCCGCTCGGGGTGGGCGGAGTGCCCTTCGAGAGCGTGGAGTTCGTCCTTCCCGAGGACGGCGTGCTGGTGCTCTACACCGACGGTCTGGTCGAGCGCCGCAACCGCGACCTGGACGAGGGGCTGAGCCTGCTCTCGCAGGTCGTGACCAAGCGCCGTCAGTCCCTGGAGGAGAGCTGCGACGCGGTACTGGAAGCACTGTCCGCCAGTGACAGCGAGGACGACATCGCGGTGATCATGGCCCGGGCGCTGCCGGTGCGTGACGACTGGATCGCCTCGCTGCCGCTGTCCGGCGACAGGGCCGTGGTCGGCCAGGCACGCCGGTTCACCCGGGGCACACTCGCCGACTGGGGCCTGTCCTCGCTCAGCGAGTTCGCCGTGCTGCTGGTGAGCGAGCTGGTCAGCAACGCGCTGCTGCACGCCGGGACGCCCACCCAGCTGCGGCTCTTCCGCGACCGGGTGCTCACCCTGGAGGTGGCCGACGCGGACAGCCACGCGCCCCGGCTGCGCCGGGTCTCCGAGGAGGACGAGGGCGGCCGCGGCATGTACCTGGTGAACGAGCTGGCCCATCGCTGGGGCAGCCGCACCACCCACAACGGCAAGGTGGTGTGGGTCGAGTTGGAACTGCCGCTCGGCATCGCGCATCCTCCCGACGACGGCGGTGACGGACACTGAGAACGTCCGGCACGTGGTGGCTGGCGTCGCAAGCCGATGGCTCTCGCCCCGCTCCTGCATCCAGCCACCATGTGCCGGTCGGTCCAAGGACGTCTCGCACGGGGCACAGTCCGGCGCAGCGAAAACAGCTGGCTGCGACCCGCGCCGGGTGATTGGCTCGCTCCCATGGCCGACCTACACCTGCGCTCCGCCGCCCCCGCCGATGTCGAGGCTCTGCTCCGGTTCTGGAAGGAGTCGGCCGAAGGCACGAGCATCAGCGACGACCCGGACGGCGTCAGCCGTCTGATCGCCCGTGACGCCGACGCGCTCATCGTCGCGGAGCGGGACGGGCGCATCGTCGGCACGGTCATCGCGGGCTGGGACGGCTGGCGCTGCAGCCTCTACCGCCTCGCGGTCGACCCGGGCTCGCGGCGCCAGGGCGTCGCCCGCGCCCTGCTCGTTGCGGCCGAGCGGCGCTTCGCCGCCCTGGGCGGGCGGCGCGGCGACGCGATGGTGCTCGACCGCAACGAGCTGGGGCGCAGTGCCTGGCTGGCGTCCGGGTACGCTCCCGACCCGGAGTGGACCCGCTGGACCAAGCAGTTGAGATGAAGGGCGGTCCTCGGAGTGAACGGCAGCGCCGTCACTCGTGGGCGATGGCGTCCAGCACGTTCAGCCGGGAGGCGCGCAGCGCCGGGCCGAGCGCGGCCAGCAGGCCGACCAGCCCCGCGCCGATCACCACCGCGACGACTGTGACCCAGGGGATCGAGAGCGACTGCATCCCCTTCAGCGCCAGCAGGCGTTGCGAGGTCAGCCCCCACACCAGTCCCAGGCCGAGCCCCAGCACCGCCCCGAACAGCGCGATGACCACGGACTCCAGCCGGACCATCCGGCGCAGCTGACGCCGCGACAGACCGATGGCGCGGAGCAGCCCGATCTCCCTGGTGCGCTCCACCACGGACAGGGCCAGGGTGTTGACCACCCCGAGCACCGCGATGATGATCGCGAGCGCGAGCAGCCCGTAGATCAGGTTCAGCAGGATGTCGATCTGCTGCCGGATCAGCTTCTTGTAGTCCGACTGGTCCCGGACCTGCACCTGCGGGTCCTTGGCGAGGGCGGTCGAGACCGCCGCCTTCACCTGCGCCTTGTCGGCTCCCGGCGCGGCGTCGATGAACACGCTGCTGTCGAGCGCTCCGGGGGCGTACTTCTCCAGGGTATCGGTGCCCACGACCGGGTTGTCACGCAGACCGGTCAGGCTGTTCGGGTCGACCGAGTTGACCGCGCCGACCGTGAGCGTGGCGAGCTGCCCGCTCGGGAAGCGAACGGTCACCGGGCTGCCGATGCCCAGGTGGTGGGCGTCGGCGTAGGTGGAGGCGATCATCACGGAGCCGGGTGCGGTGCCCGCCGCGACGCTGCCCGAACGCAGCGTCAGGTGCACCACCTTGTCGAGCCCGGGAGTCGTGCCCACCACGGTGGTCTTCTTCTTGCTGCCGTCCGCCGCGACCAGCGTCGCCTGTGTGCCCTGGCTGCGCACCATGAGACCGACGCCGGGCACGCCCTGGACAGTCTGGGCGACCTCCGCGGGGAAGGGCAGCCCGGTGCTGTTCTGGACGATGAAGTCGGCGCCGATGGTCTTGTCGACCTGGCTGTCGAAGGACGCCGCCATGGACGAGCCCACCACCGACAGTGCCGCGACCAGCGCCAGGCCGATCATCAGCGCCGAGGCGGTGGCGCTGGTGCGGCGCGGGTTGCGCAGCGCGTTGCGTTGGCTGAGCGCGCCGACCGAGCCGAAGGCCCGGGGGAACCAGCCGCCCAGCGCCCGGATCACCGGACGGGCCAGCAGCGGCCCGGTCATGATCAGCCCGATCAGCGTCAGCACGATGCCCAGGCCCAGGTACGAGGCCGCGGACCCGGCGGAGTGCAGTGCGGAGGCGGCGACCAGCGCGGCCGCGCCGAGCAGGACCACCGAGCCGCCGAGTATCGCCCGCCGGCGCAGTGGAGCGCCGCTGCCGGGGGTGTCCGCCTCGCGCAGCGCCGCCATCGGCGAGACCTGCGCAGCCCGCCGGGCCGGCAGGTACGCGGAGACGGCGGTGACGATGACGCCCACGGCGTAGGAGGCGACCGGAGTGGGCCAGCGGAACGCGATCTCGCTGCCCTTCAGCTCCATGCCCGCTCCGCCGATCAGCTTGATCAGCAGCTGGGCCAGGCCCACGCCCACCAGCAGTCCCAGAGTGGAGCCGAGCACGCCCAGCAGCAGGGCCTCCACCATCACCGACCGGTTCACCTGCTGTCTGCTCGCGCCGAGGGCCCGCATCAGGCCGAGCTCGCGGGTGCGCTGCGCGACCAGCATCGAGAAGGTGTTGAGGATGAGGGAGATGCCCACCAGTACGGCGATCCCGGCGAAGCCCAGCAGCGCGTCCTTGATCACGCTCAGGAACGTGCCGAGCTGCTGCGAGGAGTCCTTGGCGGACTGGGCCGCGGTCTTGACGTCGTAGCCGCTGCCGACGACGGCGGCGATCCGCTGCTTGAGGGCGTCGTCGGAGACGCCCTTGGCGGCGGTGACGTCCACCGAGGTGATCAGGCCGGGCTGCCCCAGCAGGCGCTGCTGCGCCGTCCTGGTGTCCAGGAAGACCAGCGTCGCGCCCGGGTTGGTGGTGTTGAAGGTGGCGATGCCGGTGATCCGCACCGGGAAGCTGCCGGGGGCGGCGATCACCCTGAGCTGCTGGCCGATCGTCAGGTGGTGCTTCCGGACCGTGTCGGCGTCGATGACGGCCTGGCCGTCGCCCTGGGGGGCGGTGCCGGAGGTCAGGTCGACCACGGACTTGGAGGTGGGGAGCCAGTTGATGCCGATGGTCGGTGCTCCGCCGACCGAACCGATGTCGTGGTTGCCGGCGTCGACCAGGACGATCCCGGAGAGGCCGACGCGGGGGATTGCCGAGGCCACCCCCGGCACCGCCGCGACCTTGGCGACCAGCGCGTCCGACTCGGTCGGCACGGCGCCGGAGATGTTCTGCCGGTCGGTGCCGAGGTCGGTGTGCGGGGTGACGCTGACATCGGCCGCGGTGTTGCGGAACAGCCGGTCGAAGGTGCCGCTGATGGTGTCGGTGAACATCAGCGTGCCGGCGACGAAGGCCACCGACAGCACGACCGCCAGCAGGGACAGGAAGAGGCGGCCCTTGTGTGCCAGGAAGCCGCGCAGGGTTGCTTTCAGCATGACTGTCGCACGTCCTTCCTGGCTCAGTCGGCCCTCAGGCCGTCGAAGCGGCGCATGCGCTCGAGAACGGCGTCGGCCGTGGGGTCCTTGAGCCGGTCGACGACGCGGCCGTCGCCGAGGAAGACCACCAGGTCGGCGTAGGAGGCGGCGACCGGGTCGTGGGTCACCATCACCACGGTCTGCCCCAGTTCGTCCACGCTGCCGCGCAGGAAACCCAGCACCTCGGCGCCGGAGCGGGAGTCCAGGTTGCCGGTGGGCTCGTCCGCGAAGATGATCTGCGGTCGGGAGGCCAGTGCGCGGGCCACGGCGACACGCTGTTGCTGGCCGCCGGACAGCTCCGAGGGGCGGTGCCGCAGCCGGTCGCCGAGTCCGAGGGTGCTGATCACCGTCTTCAACCAGGCCTCGTCGACCTTCCGCCCGGCGATGTCGGCGGGCAGGGTGATGTTCTCCTCGGCGGTGAGCGTCGGCAGCAGGTTGAACGCCTGGAAGACGAAACCGACCTGGTCCCGGCGGAGGCGGGTGAGCTGCCGGTCGTTCAGCGAGGTGATCTCCGTGTCGCCGATCCAGATCCGCCCCGAACTCACGTTGTCCAGGCCGGCCAGGCAGTGCATCAGCGTGGACTTGCCCGAGCCGGAGGGCCCCATGATGGCCGTGAACCGGCCCTGTTCGATCTCGATGTCCACCGAGTCGAGCGCCACCACCCGGGTGTCGCCCGCGCCGTAGGACTTGGTCAGCTGTGCCGCTCGCGCGGCCGGAGTGGACATGGATTCCCCCTGGAGTCTTCAAGCCGGTGCTCGGTCGGGCCGGTTCGAGCCTAAGCCGGAGTACTGACAGTCGGCATCCTTCCGGCGGAGGGGGCCGACGGTCCAGCCCTCCGCCGTGCGCAGGACGCTGTCCCCTACACCGATCCGGCTCGGCCCCTTCCCCCTCTTGACAGAGTCACGGCAAGGGTCCACGATCCTCGACAACGCTGTTAGGAAACCTTCCTAACGATAGTCGCACCGGATCTGAAAGGTCGTCATGGCCAAGTCCACCGCGCGTACCGCCGCCCTCGCCGCCGCCGCTCTCACCCCCGCGCTGGTGCTGCTCGCCGGCGCCGTGCCGGCCCAGGCATCGGGCTCGTTCCCCACCCACTACGCGGCTCCCTACCTGCAGATACAGGGCAGCGACGCCGGAGACATGAGTGCCGATCTCAAGGCGACCGGGACCAAGTACTTCACGCTGGCCTTCCTGACGCCCAAATCCGGCTGTACGCCGATGTGGGAGTACAACAACGACTCGCTCGGCGCCTTCACCTCGCAGGTCAACTCGCTGAAGTCGGCGGGCGGCAACGTCATCGTCTCCTTCGGCGGAGCGTCCGGCGGCGAGCTCGCCCAGACCTGCAAGTCGGTGACCAGCCTGACCGCCGCCTACGCCAACGTCGTCAAGGCCTACGGCACCCGCCTGGACTTCGACATCGAGGGCGGCGTGCTGGACGACACCGCGTCCAACTCCCGCCGGGACCAGGCCCTGGCGGCGCTGCAGAAGGCCAACCCCTCGGTCCAGGTCGACTTCACCCTGCCGGTCGACCCCACCGGGCTGCCGTCCAACGCCCTCAACCTGCTCAAGGACGCCAAGAGCAAGGGCGTCAAGGTCAACCTGGTCAACATCATGACCATGGACTTCGGCGACGGCCAGAACGCACTGAAGGACGCCGAGTCGGCCGCCAACGGTACCGAGGGGCAGCTCGCCGGGCTCTACGGCGGCACCTCGGCCCAGGTCTGGAACAAGATCGGCCTGACCCCGATCGCCGGCCGGAACGACGACAACGAGAACTTCACCCAGTCCAACGCCGCCACGCTGGAGAGCTTCGCTGCCGCCAAGGGCGTCCAGGAGCTGGCGTTCTGGGAGGTCGACGGTTACGACAAGGGCACCGGCTACGCCTACTCGCGGATCTTCAACAAGATCACCGGCTGAGTACGCGCACCCCGTCCCACACCCCACCCAGGGTGGGCGCGAGCGAGGAGCGGGCCGTGGCCAGGAGGGAGGCCCGGTCCGCTTCCTCTTGTCCTCGTCCGGCGCCTTGTCCTTGGCCGGAGCCGGGCCGCGGTGGGGTGACACAGCGCTCCGGCATCGCCCCCAGCAGCGGGGCGTCCGCCACCAGCGGCAGGTCCGCGAGATTGCAGCGGGCGGCGAGGTCCGGTTCCGCCGGCCAGGCGCCGATGACCAGGCCGAGCAGCCGCACCCCTCGCGCCCGCAGGGCCTCGGCGGTCAGCGCGGTGGTGTTGAGCGTGCCCAGACCCGGGGTGGTGACCAGCAGTACCGGGGCGTCGAACCCCAGCGCCCGCAGGGCGGCCGGCACGTCCGCGAGGGTCGAGCCGTCGGTGTCGAAGCGGACCAGCAGCCCGCCCGCGCCCTCGACCAGGACCAGGTCGTGCGTGGCGGCCAGCAGGGCGGCCTCCCGGGCGACCTGCTCAGGCGTCACCGGTGCCAGCCCGCTCCGGGCCGCGGCCGTCGCCGGAGCCAGCGGCTCCGGATAGCGGGCCAGTTCGCCGCAGGTCAGCTCGTCCCCGACGAGCCGTCGCACCTCGTCCACGTCACCCGGCTCGCCGGGTGCCACGCCGGTCTGCGCGGGCTTCAGCACCGCGACCTTCCGCCCCTCGGCCAGTGCCAGCGCGGCGACGGCGGCCGTCACGACGGTCTTGCCGATCTCCGTCCCGGTGCCGGTCACCAGCACGATGCCCCGGACGCTCGGCCCTCCTTGCCCGCCGGCGCTCAACCCGTCGGTCGGTCCCACGATCGCTTCCACGTCCGGTCAGCCCTCCTCGGCGGCGGCGACCACCCCGGCGCACAGCGCGGCCAGGTCGTCGTCACCGGTGACATACGGCGGCATCGTGTACACGAGGTCCCGGAACGGACGCAGCCACACCCCGGCCCGCGCGGCGGCCCGGGTCGCGGCGGCGACGTCCACCTCGTGGTCGAGCTGGACCACGCCGATCGCGCCGAGCACCCGCACCTCACGCACCCCGGGCAGCCCGGACGCCGGGGCGAGTCCGTCGAGCAGCCCGGCCTCGATGCGCTTGACCTCACCCCGCCAGTCCTGGGCGAGCAGCAGCTCGATCGAGGCGTTGGCGACCGCGCAGGCCAGCGGGTTGCCCATGAACGTCGGCCCGTGCGCGAGCACCGGCACCTCACCCCTGCTGATCCCGGCCGCGACCTCGCTGGTGCACAGCGCGGCGGCCAGGGTCAGGTAACCGCCCGTCAGCGCCTTGCCCACGCACATCACATCCGGGGAGACCCCGGCGTGGTCTGCGGCGAACAGCGCGCCGGTACGGCCGAAGCCGGTCGCGATCTCGTCGAACACCAGCAGCACGCCGTGCTCGTCGCACAACCGGCGCAGCACCCGCAGCAGCGCGGGGGAGTGGAAGCGCATCCCGCCCGCGCCCTGCACCACCGGTTCGACGATCACCGCCGCCGCCTCCGCCGCATGACGGCCGATCAGCTCGTCCAGGTGCGCGACGTAGGCGGGTTCCGGCTCGGCGTCGAAGCCGTCCGGTGGGGCGTCGGCGAAGACCTGCCGCGGCAGCACCCCGCTCCACAGGTGATGCATTCCGCCCTCGGGGTCGCACACCGACATCGGGTGGAAGGTGTCGCCGTGGTAGCCGCCGCGCCAGGTCAGCAGGCGCTGCTTCTCCGGACGGCCCACCGATCGCCAGTACTGCAGGCACATCTTCGCGGCGACCTCGACCGCGACCGAGCCGGAGTCGGCCAGGAACACGTGCTGCAGCGGTTCCGGAGTGATCTCCACCAGGCGGGCCGCCAGCCGGACGGCGGGCTCGTGGGTGAGGCCGCCGAACATGACGTGACTCATCCGGCCGAGCTGGTCCCGAACCGCCTCGTCCAGCACCGGGTGGCCGTACCCGTGGATCGCCGACCACCACGAGGACATGCCGTCGATCAGCTCGCTGCGCCCTTCGACGGGCTGCGCCAGTCGCAGCCTGACGCCACGCGCCGACTCCACCGGGTACGGGGCGATCGCTGCGGGCATCGCCCCGTACGGGTGCCAGACGTGGGCCCGGTCCAGCGCGAGCAGGTCCTGCGGGTCCAGGCCCGGTCCGGGGCGCGGGTTCACGCGTTGGGCGGGAGGTCGGTGCCCGTGCCGCGGCGGCGCACGGAGACCAGGTCCTGGCGGCTGGCCTGCTCGTCCGGCTGCCGCACCGAGGCGGTGTCGGCCGCGCGGTCACCGTGCAGGGTCTTCTCGTCGGTGCCCTCGACCACGAACCCGGCGTCCGCGATCATGTCCAGGTCGGTCTGCCCGGCCTGGCCCTCGCTGGTCAGGTAGTCGCCCAGGAAGATCGAGTTGACCAGGTGCAGCGCCAGCGGTTGCAGGCTGCGCAGGTGGACCTCGCGCCCGCCGGCCAGCCGGACCTCGACGTCCGGGCAGACGAAGCGGACCATCGCCAGGATCCGCAGGCAGCGCTGCGGGGTGAGGTTCCACTCCTTCGCCAACGGGGTGCCCTCGAACGGGATCAGGAAGTTCACCGGCACCGAGTCGGGGTTGAGCGCGCGCAGCGCGAAGACCACGTCGACCAGGTCGGCGTCGCTCTCCCCCATGCCCGCGATCAGCCCGGAGCAGGCCGACATGCCGGCGGCCTGCGCCTGCTGCACCGTGTCCACGCGGTCCGCGTAGTCATGGGTGGAGCAGATGTCGCCGTACGTGTCCTCGGAGGTGTTCAGGTTGTGGTTGTAGGCGTGGACGCCGGCGTCGCGCAGCCGCGTCGCCTGGCCGTCGGAGAGCAGGCCGAGGCAGGCGCAGATCTCCACGTCCTCGTTGTCGGCCTTGATCGCCGAGATGGTGTCGGCGACCCGCTCCACGTCCCGGTCGGTCGGGCCGCGCCCACTCGCCACCAGGCAGACCCGCTTGGCGCCACCGGCCACGCCCGCCTTCGCGGCGGCGGCGGCCTGGTCCGGCTTCAGCCAGGTGTACTTGAGGATCTCAGCCTTGGATCCGAGCCGCTGCGAGCAGTAGGAGCAGTCCTCGGGGCACAGCCCGCTCTTCAGATTGACCAGGTAGTTGAGCTTCACCCGGCGGCCGAACCACTGGCGGCGGACGCGGCCGGCGGCGGCGACCACGTCGAGCAGGTCCTCGTCGGAAGAGGAAAGGACGGCGAGGGCCTCCTCACGGGTGGGGAGTTCGCGGCGCAAGCCCTTGGCGACGAGGGAGTCGAGCAGATCCATGGTGGTGATCCTGCCGGTCAGGGCGGGTCGGCCGCCACTGCCGAACCTGCCAGAAGATCTGCCCGCGTGGTTGCCCGGTTGTCACAGAACTTCCAAATCGACCCTCCGGCGACGTTCGATTCCTCACACGACTGCTCACAGGAGACCCCTGGCCAGGCACACATATCGAACCCATACACTCATCCGCATGACCACGACGGGGGAGCAGCACGACATCCCTGCCGACCGGGTACGCCGCCGTGCGCCCCGAACACTCGCGCTGGTGGGACTGCTCGCCACTGCGGCGGCCGGGGCGACCTGGGCCGAGGTCCACTTCGCGGGCCGGATACACGCCGAACAGCAGGCGGCCGTCGACGGTGTCTCGCAGGACAGCGCCGGGCTGCAGAGCGGCAGCACCACCGCGGGGAGCGGCGGCGCCGACCAGACGACCCTCGACGTCGTCCTTCCGCGCACCGTCGGCTTTCCCGCGACCCTGACCAGTCCTGAGGGCTATCGGGGCACCCGCTACAACGCGTTCCGAAGCGGCGGCGACTGCGCCAACGCCTTCGCCCCGCAGGCTCCGGCGACGGTGACCGGCGGCTGCAGCGGCTATCTGACGGCCGACTACGTACGCATGGACGACCACGCGGTGTACTCCTCCGTCACGGTGCTGTACTACGCGGACGCTGCGACGGCGGCGCGGGTCGCCGGCGCGCTGAACCCGGCCGGGACGGCCCTGGCCGATCTGCAGTTCCAGCAGCCGGCCGGCGGACTTCCGGCGACCGTGTCCCACGCGAGCCCGTCCGCGTCCGTGACGCCGTCACTGACCGTTCAGCGGGGGACGCCGGGGACCGCGCAGACCTCGGTCCCGAGCGGCTCGCCCACGACGTCGCCGTCGCCGTCGAGCAGTCCGACGGCCGCGCAGCCGACGTCGCAGGACCCGGACAGTGCGGCGACGGAGATCCATGTCGCCGCGATCGGCAGGACGGTGGCCATCGTGCAGTCGGCCTTCGCCGACGGCCGTCCCGCAACGGCGGAGCTCGACACCCCTACCTGGTTCCTCTCCTATACCGTGGCCTCCGCGCTCGCCTGGCAGACGGACCAGTCCAAGGCGACGCCGACCCCGTAGGCCGGACACCTCAGGTCGGACACCTCAGGCCGGACACCTCAGGTCGGACCCCTGCGGCCAGACCCGTCAGGTCCTGCACCCTAGGATGGCCGCTGTGGAGCCCGAACCGTACTGCGACGCCGCTCAGCCCCCCGCCGAGCGGCGAAGTCCGGCCGCGCCCGGCGCCCCGGTCGCCGACTGCGTGCTCTGCGGCGAGCCGACCGACTATCCGGCCGACACGCCGGGAGCACCGCTGTGTCCGGTGTGCGAGTGGCAGCAGGCCCAGCGAGGAGCGTGTTCGGGTTGACCGGGATCGACAAGACAGCGCAGCTCACCTCCCCGTTCGACTGGTTGGACGACGCCGCCGAGCGGCGCCGCAGTGCCGGCCTGGTCCGCACCCTGCGCCCCCGCGCCGCGGACGAGCAGCTTCTCGACCTGGCCGGCAACGACTACCTGGGCCTGGTGCGCCACCCCCGGGTCACCGGCGCCGCCGCCGACGCGGCCCTGCGCTGGGGCGGCGGCTCGACCGGCTCCCGCCTGGTCACCGGCAGCACCGCGCTGCACGCCGAGCTGGAGGCCGAACTCGCCGCCTTCTGCGGTGCGGAGGCCGCGCTTGTCTTCTCCTCCGGCTACACCGCCAACCTCGCCGCCGTCACCGCGCTCACCGACGACGACACTGTGATCGTCTCCGACGCGCTGAACCACGCCTCGCTGATCGACGGTTGCCGGCTCTCCCGCGCCCGCGTCGCCCGGGCGGCCCACCGCTCGCCGGACGCCGTCCGGGCCGAGCTGGCCGTACGGTCCGAGCGCCGGGCACTGGTGGTCAGCGACTCCGTCTTCTCGGTGGACGGGGACGCCGCCCCGCTCGCCGAGCACGCCGCCGCCTGCCGCTCGCACGGCGCCGCGCTGCTCGTGGACGACGCACATGGACTGGGCGTGCTCGGCGAGGGCGGTGCCGGTGCACTCGCCGCAGCCGGCCTCGCCGGTGCGCCCGACGTGGTCGCCACCGTGACGCTGTCCAAGTCCCTGGGCTCGCAGGGCGGAGCGGTCCTCGGCCCGCGGCGGGTGATCGAGCACCTGGTGCAGTCGGCCCGCACCTTCATCTTCGACACGGGACTGGCGCCCGCCGCGGTCGGCGCTGCGCTCGGCGCCCTGCGGCTGATCCGCGAGGAACCGGAGCGCGCGGAACGCGCCCGCCATGTGGCGCGGGAGTTCTCGACCCGCCTCGCCGCGAGCGGCCTCGACGTGTCGGTACCGGACGCCGCCGTGGTGTCGGTACGGGTGCCCGCTCCGGAGACGGCGCTGGCCTGGGCCACCGCCTGCCGGGAGCAGGGCCTTCTGGTCGGCTGCTTCCGCCCGCCGTCCGTCCCCGACCGCTGGTCCCGGCTGCGGCTGACGGCCCGCGCGGACCTGACGGAGGACCAGATCGGCCACGCCGTGGAAGTGATCGTCAGGACCGACCCGCGGCGCTAAGACCGGTCGGTCTGACCGGTCGGTCTGAAACGCCGCGAGCGCGGATGAGGGCATGGCTAGGCCTTCGGTGGACACCGCTGGACGGCGGCGGTGCCGGCGCGGTGGGATGACCTCATGACTCAGAAGATCCGTTGGGGCATCCTCGCCACCGGCAGCATCGCCGCCGACTTCACCCAGGACCTGCAACTGCTGCCGGACGCCGAGATCGTCGCCGTCGGCTCGCGCACCGAGGCGTCCGCCCGTGCCTTCGCGGACCGCTTCGGCATCCCCCGCGCCCACGGCAGCTGGGCGGCGCTCGCGGCCGACGACGACGTCGACATCGTCTACGTCGCCACCCCGCACCACGCGCACCGCGAGGCGGCGGCGCTCTGTCTGGAGGCCGGGCGCGCCGTCCTGTGCGAGAAGCCGTTCACCCTCAATGCCGCCGATTCCAGGGAGCTGACGGAGCTCGCCCGCAGCCGCGGCCTGTTCCTGATGGAGGCCATGTGGATGCGCTGCAACCCGGCGATCCGCAAGCTGGTCGAGCTCGTGGCGGACGGGGCCGTCGGCGAGGTCGGCACCGTCCAGGCCGACTTCGGCCTCGCCGGTCCGTTCGACCCGGCGCACCGGCTGCGCGACCCGAAGCTGGGCGGGGGAGCGCTGCTCGACCTGGGCGTCTACCCGGTCTCCCTGGCCCACCTGCTGCTGGGCCGCCCTGAGAGTGTGTCGGCCTGGGCGAAGCTCACCCCCGAGGGCGTGGACGCCAACACCGGCCTGCTGCTCGGCTACGAGTCCGGCGCGCTGGCCACGCTCAGCTGCGGCCTCGTCGCGGCCACGCCCGTGCGCGCCGTCGTCAGCGGCCCGCTCGGGCGGATCGAACTCTCCGCGCCGTTCTTCTGTCCCGACCGCATCTCGCTCTACCGGGGCGAGGGCGAGTCGGTGGAACCGGAGGTGTTCGAGCTGCCCCGCACCGGCGTCGGCCTGGCACACGAGGCCGAGGAGGCCATGCGCTGCCTGCGCGCAGGACTCCTGGAGAGCCCCTTGGTGTCCTGGCAGGACACCCTGGAGGTCATGGAGATCCTCGACGCCGCCCGGGCGCAGACCGGAGTTCGCTACCCGGGCGAGTGACGTCGGCAGCCCTCCGCCGCAGAGCGTCAGCCGGCCGGGTGCAGGCGTCAGGGGGGCAGGCGTCAGGGGGGGCAGGCGTCAGCCGATCCGCCCGAACCAGACCGAACCGGTCCAGATCCGCTCCAGCTTGACGTACGAGCCGGAGTGCGGGGCGTGCCAGATCCGGTTGTACCCGGCATAGATCCCGACGTGGTAGACGTAGCTGCCCGAGTGGAAGAACACCAGGTCACCGGGGCGCAGACTGGCCCTGGAGATGTGCCGGACGCTGTTGTACTGGGCTTGCGCGGTGCGTGGCAGATTCTTGCCGGCGTGCTTGAACGAGTAGTACGTCAGGCCCGAGCAGTCGAACCGGTTGGGGCCTGCGGCGCCGTAGCTGTAGGGGTCGCCGTGTTTTGATGCCGCGATGCTCAGGGCCTTGGCCTCGATCGTCGCGGCATCGGCGGGGCTGTTCGCCAGCAGGGTGCTGCCGGCCACGGCGGCCAGCGTGAGCGCTGAGGTGACCCCGGCCCGCCAGCGGCGGCTGTTCAGGTTCCGCTTCGGGGCATGGGTGATCGCGGACGCAGTCATGCGCTTCCTTCCGGAACCGCCTACGAAAGGTCTCCCTGTCGGGTTCGGGCTCCGAAAGCTGCCCGGCCACGTGGTGGCTTCACCCCAAGGGACGGTCCGGCCGTCCCGCCTTGATTGGGTCTCCCGCTCTCGCCTGTCAGGTGTGTTGTGCACCTGGCGTCCGACCGGTGGCGAGACTCGGCGTCCGGCCGGACCGCCCCGCCTGGGTGGCGGGGACTTTCTGTTCGGCCGTCAGTATTGCCACGTTCTTATGGGATCTTCACGTCGCGACGGCCTTTTGTGACTCTTGTCACCTCGGGTTTCGGGATCGGATTCCGGTTGTTTCCAAGGGTGTTGATAAATTTCACACGGATCTCGGGAATATGGCCTGACCTGCGATGACGCCTCGTCAGACGCTGATAGGGAGTCAAATCTTCCGCCTATTAGGGGCGTTCGCCGATCACTCGTCGAGGTGATCTCCCAGGAGTTCCCGTGATCTCCCGGTGATCTTCCTGGTGATCTCCGGTGAGTATCGGAGTCCGGTATTCCGCCGGCTCGTCGATCATTCGCCCGAGCGCCCGATGGCACCGCTCCGCTGCCGGTGGCGCGAGGCGGATCCGGCTCGTGCCTCTGACCTTCCGAGCCGCCGGTCCGCTAACGTGTCGGCACACGATCCACCCCGCCGGGCGCGGATCGGACGTGGTGGCGGCGGGCAGTGCGGCCCGTGTGCGACGCCGACCACGGCCGGTACCCCCGCCGCGTCCCGACGGCCTCCCGCGGCACGACGGCGTGCCCGCGTCCCCTCCCCCCAAGCAGCCTGCATGGGACGCCCCCAGAGGTGATCGCCGATGAGACTCTCCCCGCACGAGCAGGAACGCCTGCTCATCCATGTGGCCGCAGACGTCGCCAGGGCCCGGCGCGAACGCGGACTGCGCCTCAACCACCCGGAGGCGGTTGCGATACTCACCGTCCACGTCCTGGAGGGCGCGCGCGACGGCAGGACCGTCGCCGAGCTGATGGAGTCCGGGCGCAAGGTGCTGTCCCGCGCCGACGTCATGGAGGGGATCCCGGAGATGATCCACGACGTCCAGGTCGAGGCGACCTTCCCCGACGGCACCAAGCTCGTCACCGTCCACGAGCCGATCGCATGACCGCCGCGCCGACGGCTCCCGGTGTCGTCCCCGGGATCATCCCTGGAGAGGTGCTGCTCGCGGACGGAGAGGTCGGGCTCAACCTCGGCCGCCCCGTGACCACCCTTGCCGTGGTCAACACCGCCGACCGCCCGATCCAGGTGGGCTCGCACTACCACTTCGCCGAGGCCAACCCCGGTCTGGACTTCGACCGGGCCGCCGCCCACGGCCGGCGCCTCAACATCCCGGCCGGGACCGCGGTCCGCTTCGAACCCGGCATCCCCGCCGAGGTCGAGCTCGTGCCGCTGGGCGGACGCCGCGAGGTGCTGGGCCTGCGCGGCGAGACGAAGGGAAGCCTCGATGACTGACGCCCGCGACGCCCGCGACTCCCGTGACGGCCGCGACTCCCGCGAGCCCGCACTCTCACTGACCCGCCGCCGCTACGCCGACCTCTACGGCCCGACCACCGGCGACCGCATCCGCCTCGCCGACACCGACCTGCTCATCGAGATCGAGCAGGACCTCAGCGCCGGCGGCGACGAGGCCGTGTTCGGCGGCGGCAAGGTCATCCGCGAGTCCATGGGCCAGTCCCGCGCCTCCCGCGCCGAGGGCACTCCGGACACGGTGATCACCGGCGTGGTCGTGCTCGACCACTGGGGCATCGTCAAGGCCGACCTCGGCATCCGCGACGGGCGGATCACCGCCCTCGGCAAGGCGGGCAACCCGGAGACCATGGACGGGGTCCACCCCGACCTGGTCTTCGGCCCCGAGACCGAGGTGATCTCCGGCAACGGGAAGATCCTCACCGCCGGGGCCGTCGACGCCCATGTCCACCTGATCTGCCCGCAGATCTTCGAGGAGGCCCTCGCCTCCGGCGTCACCACCCTCCTCGGCGGCGGCACCGGACCCGCCGAGGGCAGCAAGGCCACGACCATCACCCCCGGCGGCTGGCACCTGGCCCGGATGTTCGCGGCGGCCGAGCAGTACCCCGTCAACTTCGGCCTGCTGGGCAAGGGCAACACCGTCAACGCCGAGTCCATGCGGGCGCAGCTGCGTGCCGGAGCCATGGGCTTCAAGATCCACGAGGACTGGGGCGCCACCCCCGCCGCCATCGACGCCTGCCTCAACGTCTGTGAGGAGACCGGCGCGCAGCTCGCCATCCACACGGACACCCTCAACGAGGCCGGCTTCGTCCAGGACACCCTCGCCGCCATCGCCGGGCGCGGGGTCCACGCCTACCACACCGAGGGCGCAGGCGGCGGCCACGCGCCGGACATCATCACCGTCGTCTCGCAGCTCAACGTGCTGCCCAGCTCGACCAACCCGACCCGCCCGCACACCCGCAACACCGTGGACGAGCATCTGGACATGCTGATGGTGTGCCACCACCTCAGCCCCAGCGTGCCCGAGGACCTGGCCTTTGCCGAGTCGCGGATCCGCCCCTCCACCATCGCCGCCGAGGACTTCCTGCACGACCTCGGCGCGATCTCCATCATCAGTTCCGACTCCCAGGCGATGGGCCGGGTCGGCGAGGTGGTCATGCGCACCTGGCAGACCGCGCATGTCATGAAGCGCCGCCGAGGGGCGCTGCCCGGAGACGGGCCAGCCGACAACAACCGTGCACGTCGCTATGTCGCCAAATACACCATCAACCCGGCGGTGGCCCAGGGCCTGGCCGCCGAGATCGGCTCCGTCGAGACCGGGAAGCTCGCCGACCTCGTCCTGTGGACCCCCGCGTTCTTCGGCGTCAAACCCGACCTGGTCATCAAGGGCGGCCAGATCGCCTGGGCGCAGATGGGCGACGCCAACGCGTCCATCCCCACCCCGCAGCCCGTGCTGCCCCGTCCCATGTTCGGCGCCATCGGGCGCGCCCCGGCGGCCAACTCGCTCAACTTTGTCACCGGCTCCGCTTTGGACGACGGCCTGCCCGAACGCCTCGCCCACGACCTCGGCATCGGCAAGACCTTCACCGCCATCAGCAACACCCGCGGCGTCACCAAGGACCATCTCCACGAGAACACCGCCCGCCCCGAGGTCACCGTTGATCCCGACACCTTCACGGTGCGGATCGACGGTGAGATCGTCGAACCCCGGCCTGCCACGGAACTCCCGATGGCGCAGCGCTACTTCCTGTTCTGATCCCTCTTCCGACCCGCCGCCTCACTCCGTACTTCTCACTCCACCCCTGACTCCACCGACACCCGGGACGGTGATGAACCCAGCACTCCTGCTCCTCTCCGACGGCCGCTTCCCGGCCGGGGGCCATGCCCACTCCGGCGGTGTTGAAGCCGCCGTGAAGGCAGGGCGTGTCCACGACGCCGCGACCCTGCACGGGTTCTGCACCGGACGCCTGCACACCGCGGGACTCACCGCCGCCGCGCTCGCCGCGGCGGCGGCCCGCGGCGACCTGGACCCGCTCACCCTGGACGACGCCGCCGACGCCCGCATCCCCTCCCCGGCGCTCCGCGCCGTCTCCCGCCGGCTCGGCCGCCAGCTGATCCGGGCAGCCCGCACCATCTGGCCCGACCCGACCCTCGACCAGCTCGCCGCCGACCGCCCACGCGGCGCCCACCAGCCCGTCGTCCTCGGCCGCACCGCAGCGGCCGCCGGACTCAGCCCGCACGACGCCGCGTCGGCCGCCGCCTACGACAGCGTCTCCGGACCGGTCACCGCCTGCGTGCGACTGCTCGGCCTCGACCCGTTCCAAGCCACCGCCGTCCTGGCCCGGCTCACCCCTGACCTGACCACCGTCGCCGCCGCCGCCGATCGGGCCGCCGAAGCCGCAGCCCACGCCGGAACCGACGCCCTCCCCGCCGCCTCCGCGCCCCTGCTCGACCTCTACGCCGAGCAGCAGGCCGCCTGGGCGGTCCGACTCTTCGCTTCCTGAATCCCCTCAGCAAGGAGCTCCCGTGCACCGTGACCACGACCTGCCCGCGCCTCTGCCGGGCCTTGACCCCCTGCGCCGCGACGGCCGCCGGCGCGCCCTGCGGATCGGCCTCGGCGGCCCCGTCGGCTCCGGCAAGACCGCCACCGTCGCCGCCCTCTGCCGCGTCCTGCGCGACGAGCTCTCCCTCGCCGTCGTCACCAATGACATCTACACCACCGAGGACGCCGAGTTCCTGCTGCGCCACGCCGTCCTCCCACCGGAGCGGATCACCGCCGTGGAGACCGGCTGCTGCCCCCACACCGCGATCCGCGACGACATCTCCGCCAACCTCGAAGCCGTCGAGGACCTGGAGGCCGAAGTCGGCCCGCTCGACCTGGTCCTGGTCGAGAGCGGCGGGGACAATCTGACCGCGACCTTCAGCAAGGGCCTGGTCGACTTCCAGATATTCGTCATCGACGTCTCCGGCGGCGACAAGATCCCGCGCAAGGGCGGTCCCGGCGTCTCCAGCTCCGACCTGCTCGTCATCAACAAGACCGACCTCGCCCCGCTCGTCGGCGCGGACCTCGACGTCATGGCCCGCGACGCGCGGACCCAGCGCGGCGAGCTGCCAGTGGTCTTCTGCTCCCTCGCCACGGTGGACGGCGTCGCCCCCGTCGCCCAGTGGGTCCGCGCCCGCGTCGCCGAGTGGACGACGTGACCCCGGCCATCAGCGCCATCGCCGCCGCCAACGTCACCGCAGCGGGCGTTGCGGCCGGCAGCACCGTCCGGGCGGTCGCCCGGATCACCGCCGCCCCGGACGGACGCGGCGGCACGGCCCTGCCCCTGCTCGCCGGCGACGGGCCGCTCGCCGTCCGCCGAACCACCCACCCGGACGGGCCCCCGGCGGCCCAGGTCACCCTCGTCGGTGCGATGGCCGCGCCGCTCGGCGGCGATCGGCTGCGGATCGAGGTCCACGTCCAGGCCGGCGCGCGGCTGCGGGTCACCAGCGCCGCCGCCACCGTCAGCCTGCCCGGACGCGTCCCCGCCCCCGCGCATTACGAGCTCGACCTGCGCGTGGACGAGGGCGGAGTACTGGAGTGGCTGCCCGAACCCGTCATCGCCGCAGCCGGCAGCGAGTTGCGGATGACCACCCGGATCACCCTCTCCGGCGACGCCCGGCTGCTGCTGCGCGAGGAACAGATCCTCGGCCGCAGTGGCGAGACCCCCGGCCGCCTCAGCTCCCGGCTGACCCTCCGTCACAACAACCGGGTCCTGCTCGACCAGCACACCGACCTCGGGCCGGGCGCCCCGGGTTGGGACGGCCCCGCCGTCCTCGCCACGCACCGCGCCCTCGGCCAGATCGTCCTCTGTGACCCCGACCTCGCCCACCGACCCCCGGCCGCGGAGCTGTTGGGCGTCCCGCCGGCGGAGGCCGCCCTGCTGCCGCTCGCCGGCCCCGCCGTCCTGCTCACCGCCGCCGCCCCGGACGGCCTACTGCTGCGCCGCGCGATGCGGCACAAGTCGACCGACCGTCTGCCGAGCCGTCCGGTCTGAGCTCGTCCTACCTTCCGTGCGCGGGCCTGAGGCGGTCATGGGTAACCGTGCGGGCGTACCGGCCGGGGGTGGTACCCACGATTCGCTTGAAGTGCCGGGTGAGGTGGGACTGGTCGTAGAAGCCCGCGGCGCTCGCCACCTCGCGCGGTGGCTGTCCGTCGAGCAGCAGACGGCGGGCCAGGTCGATGCGGCGGGACACCACGTACTGGTGCGGGGCGATGCCGAAGACGCCGCTGAAGGCGCGGACGAGATGCGTGGGGTGGGCGTGGACCAGTCGCGCGGCCTCGTCCAGGGCGATGCCTTCAGTCAGTCGTTCGTCGAGGAGGTCACGCAGGGTCCGGGCAACGCTGAGGTCTGGCACGGCACCGCCGAAGGCCGACGCGCGGCGCAGCTGCCCGAGCAGGTGCCCGCGAAGCCGCTCGCCGATGAGGGCCAGCCTGCTCTCCGCCTCGAACTCGTCGCCCCGGTTCGCCAGGGCTGTGTGCAGCTGGCCGACGCGTCTGCGCAGGACGGGGTCGGTGAGGTCCGGCCCGTCCACCGCAGGCCCGATGAAACGCTGGTCCAGCTGTGTCATGTCGAGGTAGAGCACGCGCTTGCGAAAGCCCTCCGGGGTGGCAGAGGAGCCGTTGTGCGGCACGTGCGGGGGTAGCAGACTCACCGTGCCGTTCGGTGTGCCGCGCTCATGGCGGTCCAGGTCGTAGCGCACCGCGCCGTCGTCGACGATCAACAGAGTCCAGGCGTCGTGGACGTGCATGGGATACGCGTGCTCGGTGAAGTGGGCGTGGAACACCTCCACGACACCCGCGACCGGCGGGCGCCAAGCGGAGACCTCCTGCTGTGGCATCACGCAAAGAACGTACAAGACGGAGAAGGCATGCGACCCGCAGTCTCGACGTATGGGAACTGAGAACGAAACGAACCCGACTGTCCGCTTCGACACCAAGATCGCCGTCCTGCTGCGCGACGACCTTGAGTCCTGGCAGCGGCTGAACGTGACCGCCTTCCTGGTCAGCGGGCTCGGCACGGCGTCACCTGAGGTGATCGGAGAGCCGTACACGGACGCCGACGACACCGTGTATCTGCCGATGTTCCGCCAGCCCGTGCTGGTCTTCGAGGGGACGAAGGAGACGCTGACCGCCGCGCAGGGCCGTGCGCTGTCCCGCTCGCTACGGATGGCCGTGTTCACCTCGGATCTGTTCGGGACGGGCCATGACCAGGACAACCGCGCGGCTGTCCGGGCGGTGCGCAGGGACGGGCTCGATCTGGTGGGGATGGCGGTATACGGGTCGCGCAACGCGGTGGACAAGGTGCTCAAGGGTGCGCGGATGCACCCCTGAGGCTCCGCACCCTACGCCGCCCTCCATTTGCCGGTCGGTCTAAGGTGTTACTGATGAGCATCGAGCGAGTACCGCGCCGCGCGGCACGCATCCTGGTCCTCGATCCCGACGGCGCGGTCTTCCTCCAACTCCACGACGACGTCGAGATCGGACTGCACTGGGTCCTGCCGGGCGGTGGTCTGGACGAGGGCGAGGACGCGCTCGCCGGCGCCCTGCGCGAGACCGTCGAGGAGACCGGCTGGACGGACGTCGTCCCCGGCCCGGCGCTGTGGATCTGGGAGCACGACTACACCCGCGCGGGCGTCCCCACCCGACAGCGCGAGGTCATCTTCCTCGGCTCGGGCCCCCGCCGCGACCCCGTCGGCGACCTGAGCGACTCCCACACCCTCGACGGCATCATGACCTGCCGCTGGTGGACCCCCGACGAGCTGGCCGAATGCCCCGACCTGCTCTGGCCCCCGCAACTCGTCACCCTCCTCGCCGACCTCCGCCGCGACGGTCCGCCCGCGCACCCCCTCGACCTCGGCTACATCCCCAACGCGGTCGAACCAGGGCCAAGGTCCTAGGCCCTCTGCGGCCGGAGGCCGAGGTGGTCGTCGGCGGGCGGGCCTAGCGTGGGGGCGATCGCCGGAACCGCCGTGGAAGGGACCACACCCATGCGCGCCATTCGCCTGCACCAGTACGGCGCCCCCGAGGAACTGCGGCTGGAGCAGCTGCCCGACCCGGTGCCGGGACCGGGGCAGTTGCTGGTCGACGTCGAGGCGGCCGGGGTGCAGTTCGTCGAAACCCAGATCCGGGCCGGGAGGATGGCCGGTACGCCGTTGGCCCCCGCCGCCCTGCCCTGGGCACCCGGCCGCGAGGTCGGCGGCCGGGTGGTCGCCGTCGGCAGCGGCGGCGACGCGGCGCTGATCGGCCGTCGGGTCGCCGGGCAGACCCCGAGCGACGGCGGGTACGCCGACCGGGCCTTGCTCGCGGCCGCCGACGCGCACCTGCTGCCCGACTCCGTCGAGACCGGTGACGCCGTCTCCCTGCTCGGCACCGGCCGCACTGCGGTCGCGCTGGTCGAGACCTCCGCGATCGGCCCGGGCGACACCGTCTTGGTGGAGTCGGCCGCCGGCGCGGTGGGCGCCCTGCTGCTCCAGCTCGCCAGGACCGCCGGCGCGGCGCGGATCGTCGGCCTGGCCCGGGGCAAGGCGAAACTCGACCTGGTACGCGAGTTGGGCGCGGACGCCGCCATCGACTACAGCCTCCCCGGCTGGACGGACCAGGTCCGCGCCGCCGCCCCCGAGGGCGTCACGGTCGCCCTGGACGGCGTGGGCGGAGAGATCGGCCGGGCAGCCTTCGACCTGCTGGCGGACGGCGGCCGCTTCGTCGCCTTCGGCTTCTCCAGCGGCGACATCACCAGGACGGCACCCGAGGAGGTGGCGGACCGTCAGCTGACGGTCTCCTCCTACTTCGGGCCGCCGACCGGCAACCGGGGACCGGCGGCGCAGCGCCGGCAGACCGCTGAGGCGCTGGCGGCCGTCGCCGAGGGCCGGCTCCGTCCCCTGGTCGGCCGACGCTTCCCGCTCGCCGACGCCGCCGCGGCGCACACCGCGATCGAGTCCAGGGAGACCGTCGGCAAGACGCTGCTCATACCGTGACGGTCGCGGGCTCCGGTTCAGGCCGCGCCATCCGCGGGAGGCCGAAGGTGAGTCCGGCGGAGGCGAGCAGCGCGGCCGCCGCGCAGCCCAGGGTCCAGCCGGTGGCCTGGACGAAGCCGTGTCCTGCGGCCCAGCTGAAGAAGCCGGTGCCGAGGGCGGCGACGCCGATCGAGCCGCCGAGCTGCTGGACGGCGTTGAGCACGCCGGACGCGGACCCCGACTCCTGCTCGGCCACTCCGGCCAGGGCGATGTCGAAGAACGGGGCCATCAGCAGGCCCATGCCGATTCCGGTGACCAGGAGCCCGGGGATGAGTTCCCAGCTGGTGATGTGCAGGCCCCAGTGGGCGAAGGAGGCCCACAGGCCGAGCACGCCGAGGGTCATGACGAGCAGTCCGGCGTGCATGACCCGGCGTCCGTACCGGGGGCCGAGCACGGCCCCGGCGGGGATCGCGCCGGCGACGATGCCGAGCGACAGCGGGATCATGGTGGAACCCGCGTGCAGCGCGGTCCAGCGGGAGCCGAGCTGCATGGCCAGGGTCAGGGTGAGCATCAGGCCGCTCATGGCGGCGAAGAAGACCACGCCGACGCCGAGCGCGGCGGTGAAGGCACGGTTGGTGAACAGGCCGGGTTCGACCAGCGGGGAGCCGCCCGCGCGGTGCACCCGGCGCTGGTACCAGCCGAAGCCGCCGAGCACGGGCAGCGACCCGGCCATGGACAGGTACGTCCAGAGCGGCCAGCCGAGCTCTCGGCCCTGGACCAGCGGGTAGACCAGGAGCAGGACGGCGGCACTGAGCAGGACCATGCCGGGCAGGTCGAGCCGGGTGGCGTCGGTGCTGCGGGTGTTCCCGGGGAAGAGCCGGGCGCCGAGGACCGCGGCCAGGAGGCCCAGCGGCACGTTGATCAGGAAGATCATGCGCCATCCGGTGCCCGGCAGGTCAGCGGTGACCAGGAAGCCGCCGAGGGTCGGACCGAGCACCGAGGACAGGCCCATGACCGGGCCGAACGCGGCGAACGCCGCGCCGACCTCCTTGGGCGGGAAGACTTCACGGATGATGCCGAGGCCCTGCGGGATCATCAGGGCGGCGAATCCGCCCTGGACCGCGCGGGAGCCGATGAGCATCCCCGAGTCCGCGGAGACGGCGCACAGCGCGGAGCAGAGTGTGAAGCCGATGGTGCCGATCAGGAACATCCGCCTCCGGCCGACGAGGTCGCCCAGTCGGGCGCCGGTGATCAGCAGGACGGCGAAGGTGAGGGTGTAGGCCGCGCCGATCCACTGGATCTGCGAGGTTCCGCCGCCGAAGTCGTTCCGGATGGCGGGTGAGGCGACGCTGACGATCGTGGTGTCGAGCAGGTCCATGATCTCGGCGACGAGGACGACGCCGAGGACGAACCAACGCCAGCGGTAGCCAGGTGGTTCGGGTTCGGTCGCGTGAAGCCGGTCAACAGGCAGTGCGTTCTCGGTGGTCGTCATGGGATTCCCCCTGGGAAAGGTTGCGGCGGCGAAGGCGAACAGTGTTCGCTCGTTACGAACACCGTTCTACTGGCGAACGCCGTTCGTGTCAACTAGGGTGAACGGATCCAGACCGCGCAGCAGCGAGGAGCACCGCATGACCTCAGCCGCCAGGCCCCCCTGGCCCAGCCCGTGGGACGCGGAGCCGCGCACGCCCAAGCGCCGCACGCTCAGCCGGGAGGCGATCGTCGAGGTGGCGCTCGGCATCGTCGACGCCGAGGGGCTGGAGGCGCTGAGCATGCGCCGCATCGCGCAGGAGCTGAACACGGGACCGGCATCGCTCTACGCCCACGTCAGCAACAAGGAGCAGCTCGTCGAGCTGCTCCTCGACCGGGCGTACCGGGATCTGCGGCACCCCTTCCCCGATCCGGAGCAGTGGCGCACCCAGGCCAAGGAGTTCCTGCGGCAGTGGCGCGACAACCTGGTCGCGCACGGGGACCTGGCGCGCGCCGCGATGCAGTCCAACATCCCGACCACGCCGCACGCCCTCGACGCGGCCGAGAGCATGCTCGCCCTGCTGCGCGCGGGGGGCCTGTCCGACCAGGTCGCCGCGTACGGGGTGGACCTGCTGGCGCTCTACGTGGTCTCGTCGGCCTACGAGCAGAGCACGCGCACCGGGCCGAACGCCGAGCCGGATCAGTCCCAGGCGTATCTCGACGGCATCCGGGGCTTCTTCGCCTCGCTGCCGGGGGACCGCTATCCGGTGCTGACGTCGATGGTCGCCGCGCTCACCCGCGACTCGGGCGACGAGCGCTTCGACTTCGGCCTCGATGTGATCATTGCCGGTCTCCTCGCGCGCGAACCCGGGTAGGGGCACTCTGGAGTGGTGCGGGGATCGGGGCCGGTGTGTGACCAGGAGGTACCGACATGGCGATCTACGAGATGCGCGCCCAGTACGCGGACGGCGGGACGCAGGGGCCGATGACGTACTGGCACATGACCCGCGACGGCTCGATGACCGCGCTGTGCGGGCGCGATCTCGACGCGGCCGCAGCCACGACCAGCGACACGTCCTGGAGCCACACCACCGAGCCGATCTGCCACACCTGCGGTGCGCTGTACCTGCGTCAGGTGCCCTGAGCCGGTTGGCCGCCGGCTGACCGGGCGTCACCCGAACGGCGCTCCAGCGCGGCCAGATACGCGTTGTAGGCGTTGAGCTCGCTGTCGCCGTCGCGGTCGGCCGTGCGGTCCTTGCGCCGCGACAGCCGCTCCTCGGACTTCGCCCACTGGAACGTCAGGGCGATCAGCACGATGAAGGTGGGGATCTCGCTGAACGCCCAGGCGAGCCCGCCTGCCAGGTGCTGGTCGGTGAGCGGGTCCGCGCCCAGGGACGCGGCCGGGTGCGCGAAGGTCGTCACCATCAGCCCGGACGCCATCATCACGGCCACGCCGAAGAAGGCGTGGAAGGGCATCCCGATGAAGAGCTCCAGCATCCGCATGAGATGGCCTGGCCGGTGCGGCCCCGGGTCCACGCCCATGATCGGCCAGAAGAACAGCAGGCCCACGGCCAGGAAGTGGGTCATCATCAGCGTGTGCCCGGCGGTGGACCGCATCAGGAAGTCGAACAGCGGGGTGAAGTACAGCCCGTAGAGGCTGCCGATGAACACCGGGATGGTGAACGCCGGATGGGAGACCACCTTCACGTAGCGCGAGTGCAGCAGCGCCACCAGCAGGTCGCGCGGGCTGAACCTGCCCTTGGCGGCGGGCAGGGCGCGCAGCGCCAGGGTGATCGGCGCTCCTAGCAGCAGGATGATGGGGGAGAGCATCGAGAGCACCATGTGCTGCATCATGTGCGCGCTGAGCAGCTGCATCCCGTAGCGGTCGAGGCCGGTGCAGGTGGCCAGGGCGACGGTGACGACGCCCAGGCACCAGGAGATGGTGCGGGCGGGCGGCCATGAGTCGCCGCGCCGCCGCAGCCGGACCACACCGGCCAGGTAGAACCCGAGCATCAGCAGGCAGCCGATGAGGAAGGGCCAGTCGGCGGAGGGGTCGAGGGCCAGCGCCCTTCCGAGGGTGAAGCGGGGCAGTTCCTGCCCCATGCCTGGCATTCCGGGCATGTCACCCATCGGTTGTCCCTGCTTTCCTGGCCTACCCGGCACGCACAGCCGCGCGTGTACTACCGGACCAGAGTAGAACTGTCCGGATTGTGCCCCGTACGCACCCCCCTGGCGGATCCGCCGCGCGGGGCGTCCAGGCTGGCGTTGGCCCTGGTGCTGACGATCTCGTGGCCGACCGCGAGCGGCGCGGTGTCGGCGTTGAGGAACACCTCCAGGCAGTGCACCGGGTACCGGCCGGCGAAGGCCGCCTCGGTCATGGACTGCTCATCGGCCCGCACGCCGTAGGCGAGGATCTCCACGGCAGCCACGGCAGCCACGCCAGCCCCTGCTGGCCGCGGCCCCGGTCCGGGGTCGCGGTCGGGCGTCCTTCGGAGGCGTCAGATGACGGTCTCGGCCTCGGCGTAGCGCTCGGCCGGGACGGTCTTGAGGTCGGCGACGGCCTCGGCCAGCGGCACCAGGTTGATCTGGGTGCCCTGGAGCGCGGTGATGTGCCCGAAGGCGCCCTTGTGGACGGCCTCGACCGCGTGCCAGCCGAAGCGGGTCGCGAGCACCCTGTCGTACGCGGTGGGCGTGCCGCCGCGCTGGACGTGGCCGAGGATGACCGGCTTGGCCTCCTTGCCGAGGCGGTGCTCCAGTTCCATGGACAGCTGGGTGGCGACACCGGTGAAGCGCTCGTGGCCGTAGATGTCCACGGTGCCCTCCTCCCAGTGCATGGTGCCGGGCTCGGGCTTGGCGCCCTCCGCGCAGACCACGATGGCGAACTTCTTGCCGCGCTCGAAGCGCTCCTTCACGACGGCGGTGACCCGCTCGATGTCGAAGGGGCGCTCCGGGACGATGATGGCGTGCGCACCGGCCGCCATGCCCGCGTGCAGGGCGATCCAGCCGGTGTGGCGGCCCATCAGCTCGACCACCATCACCCGCTGGTGCGACTCGGCGGTGGTCTTCAGCCGGTCCAGGGCCTCGGTGGCCACGGAGACGGCGGTGTCGAAGCCGAAGGTGACATCGGTGCAGGCGATGTCGTTGTCGATGGTCTTGGGCACGCCCACGATCGGGAGCCCGCCGTCCGACAGCAGCCGGGCGGCCTTGAGGGTGCCCTCGCCGCCGATCGGGATGATCCCGTCGAGGCCGAGCTCCTCGCAGTACTCCTTGGCGCGGGCGACGCCGTCGACCAGATGGCTCGGCTGCACCCGGGTCGAGCCGAGGATCGTCCCGCCCTGGGCCAGGATTCCGCTGACGGAGTCCAGAGTGAGTTCGCGGTACTGGCCCTCGAGCAGGCCCCGCCACCCGTCCTCGAAGCCGATGATCTCGTCGCCGTGGTCCACGACGCCGCGATGGACGACGGAGCGGATCACGGCGTTCAGACCCGGGCAGTCCCCGCCGCTGGTCAGCACACCAATACGCATCGCTTTGCAACTCCCGAGCAGAACCGGACAACCGGACTTCCAGCCCGACGACGCACCCAACC
Source organism: Streptacidiphilus sp. MAP12-16 (assembly GCF_041262165.1). Classification (NCBI taxonomy): domain Bacteria; kingdom Bacillati; phylum Actinomycetota; class Actinomycetes; order Kitasatosporales; family Streptomycetaceae; genus Streptacidiphilus; species Streptacidiphilus sp. MAP12-16. The sequence continues at coordinate 61,164 of NZ_JBGCBY010000021.1, read as the reverse complement.
TACCGGCCCGCGCCCACTGGTGGTTGTCGTGGGCGTTTCGCCTGCATGAAGGTATGGCAAATCGGACTATTTACCCCATCGCGATGATACCGCCCACCAACCTCCGGTCAGGCTGGGACGGACGCGGTGCGGCTCCTTCGCCGCCCCGCGCGGGGATTTTCCTTCTCCGCGTACCGCCGCCCCTGACGGGAGCGGCCCTGCCCCCTGACGAGCGGTACGCGGTTACGCCGGCTGCTGGACGGCGGCGATGCGCTCGGCGCGCAGCGCGTCGTACCAGGTGTTGTCAGCCGGCGGCAGCGCGCTGACGTCCAGCGCCAGCTTGATCAGCAGATCCGCCACGCCCGGGTTGCGGGCGAGGATCGGACCGTGCAGATAGGTTCCGAAGACGGTGTCCCGCCAGGCGCCCTCGGTACCGTCGCCGGTACCGTTGCCGCCGCCGACGGTGACCCGCGCGAGCGGGGACACCCCCTGGCCCAGGTGGGTGACGCCCTGGTGGTTCTCGAACCCGGTCAGGGTCTGCAGACCCAGCCGGGGGTCCGGCTCGGCGAGGATGTCGCCGACGTTGCGCTGGCCCTCGCCGCGCGTGCTCCACACATCCAGCAGACCCAGACCGGGCGTGCGCTGGCCCCGATCGTCGATGAACTCGTGGCCCATGATCTGGTAGCCCGCGCAGACGCCGAGCACGATCGCGCCGTTCTCCACCGCGCGGTGCAGGCCCGGGTCGGCCCGCAGCCGCTCCCCGGCCAGCCGCTGCGGCCGGTCCTCGCCGCCGCCGATCAGGTAGATGTCACCACTCGTCGGCACGGGCTGGTCGGACCGTACGTCGACCCGGGCCACGTCCAGCCCGCGCTGGCGGGCCCGCCGCTCGACGACCAGGACATTGCCCCGGTCCCCGTAGGTGCTCAGCAGGTCCGGGTACACCCAGACCACGCGCAGTGCGCTCTCGCTCATGAGTTCAGGATCCTCTTCGTCAGCGGCCGTCGGCGGCTTCGGTCGGCAGCGGGCGCTCAGCCGCGGACGTCGCGGCGCAGCTGCTGGAACGCGGTGTAGTTGGCGATGGCCTCGATCCGGCCGGGCGGGGCCGCGGCCACCGCCTGCGCGAGCGAGTCCACGACCTGGAAGTGGACCCCGGCGACCTCCAGCCGCACCGCCAGGTCCAGCTTGCGCTGACCCATGACGAACACCGGATGGCCGACCAGCCGCTCGTAGTCCACGTCCCACAGCCAGCTGGTGTCGGTACCGTCGGCGGACAGCGCGTTCACCGAGAGCACCACCGGGGCCGGCGGCTGGTCGATGAGGGTGAAGGTCTCCAGCCAGCCGGCCGGGTTCTTCGCCAGCAGCAGCCGCACCTCGCGACCGGCCACGGTCACCGACTCGTAGCGGCCCGCCACCGCCTCGACCGACTCCATGCGCTGCAGTGCGATCTGCGGGTGCACCCCGAAGACGGCGGCCACGGCGGCGGAGCTGGTGGCGTTGGACAGGTTGGCGCGTCCCGGCAGCTGCAGCCGGATCGGCCAGGCCGAGCCCTGCGGGTCCACGACGTGGTCACCCTGCAGCGCCCAGTGCGGCTGCGGGCGGCGGAAACCGCAGGAGGGGCAGAACCAGTCCTCGCCGGGGCGCTGCATCACGCCGCCGCAGCTCGGGCAGGACCAGGCGTCCTCGCGGTACGCCTGGCCGGCCGCCACCCACACCACCCGGCGGCAGGAGGAGGCGGCCCAGGTCACCAGCGGATCATCGGCGTTGGCGATGATGACGGCCTCGGAGCCCTCCAGGCCCTCGCGCCACTTCTCCGCGAGCATCCGGGTCTCGGAGGAGCGGTCCAACTGGTCCCGGGAGAGGTTGAGCAGCGCGATGGCCTTCGGGTCGGTGTCCCTGGCCACACCCGCCAGGTACTTCTCGTCCACCTCTATGACCGCGAAGCGCGCGTCGCTGCCGCCGGCGAGGGCGGAGGTGATCCCGGCGGGCATGTTCGCACCCAGCGCGTTCGACACGACCGGGCCCGCGGCCTTGAGCGCCTCGGCGATCAGCCGGGTCGTGGTCGTCTTGCCGTTGGTCGCGGAGACCAGCACCACGTCCAGGTTCTGGGCCAGGGCGCGCAGGAGGTCGGGGTCGAGCCTCAGCGCGATCTTGCCGCCGATCACGGAACCGCTGCCGCGGCCGGCCGTCCGCGAGACCGCAGCGGCGACCTTGCCCGCTGTCACGGCGAGCTTGGCGCGCGGGGGCAGCGTGGCCGAAGGCCCGGCCGACTCGGGGTTCGCTGGCATCGTGGTCGATCTCCTCCTCGGTACAGACGGGGGTCAGCCTACCGGCACGGTCGATTCAACCAAGCGGCCCCACCCGCCGTAGTGTCTGACGTCATGCCCCGCATTCCCGGCAGCGCCGGCACCGTCCACCCCGTCACGCCCTGGCCGGAGCCCGTGCTGCGCACCCCCTGCGCCACCGTCACCGCCTTCGACCAGAAGCTCGAAGCGCTGGTCGAGGACCTCTTCGCGACCATGTACGCGCAGGACGGCGTCGGCCTGGCGGCCAATCAGATCGGCCTCGGGCTGAGGGTGTTCGTCTACGACTGTCCCGACGACGAGGATGTCCGCCATTTGGGACACCTGGTCAACCCGGTCCTGGTCGAGGCCGACGGCGTCGAGGTCCGCGGCGAGGAGGGCTGCTTGTCGCTCCCGGGACTCCGCGCCCAGACGCCGCGCTGGGACCGGGCCCTGGTCCGGGGTCAGGACCTGACCGGGGCCAGGGTCGAGGTGGAGGGGACAGGCTTCTTCGCGCGCTGCCTCCAGCACGAGACCGGGCATCTGGACGGCGGGGTGTTCCTGGACCGTCTGGCCGGACTGCGGCTGGCCCGCGCAAGGCGGGCGATGCGGCGCTCGGACTGGTACCGGGCGGCTGCCCGGGAAGCTCGGGCCTGAGCGGTTCAGGCAACGGCGGATCAGGTCCCGGCGGATCAGGCCACAGCCGTTCAGGCCACAGCGACTCAGGGCTCAGGGGTTCCGGTCTGCTCGGGCGTTCCGTTCCGCTCCGGGGTTCCGCCCTGGGGCGCGGGCCGCTCGCCGGCCGCCGCGAGCCGTCCCCACAGCAGGTCGGCGAGGGTCTGCACCATCCGCTCGCGCGGGAACGGTCTGGTCTCCAGCCACCAGTCACCCGCTGCCAGCACCATCCCGGTGATCGCCTGGCCCCACGCCTCCGCGAGCACCGGGCTGTCCGGGCCGAGGTCCACCTGCTCCCGCACCGCGCGGCTCAGCTCGTCCGCGATCAGCCGCAGTGCGGGCGCCAGCGGCCCGGCGGGGGACAGGCCGTCCGAGGCGGGGTCGGGGTGCGCCAGGAAGCGGTACACCTGCGGTCGGGCCTCGATGGCGGCGAGGTAGGTGTCGATGACGGCCTCGACCCGGTCGCGGCGCTCCAGCGGCAGGGCGAGGGCGGAGCGCACCGCGTCGAGCAGTCCGGCGGTGTGCCGGTCGGCGAGCGCCCGGTAGAGGCCGTTCTTGTCGCCGAAGTGCCGGTACAGGATCGGCTTGGTGATGCCCGCCTCGGCGGCGATGGTGTTCATGCTGGCGCGCGGCCCGTCGCGGCGCACCACGCGGTCGGCCGCGTCCAGCAGTTCGCTGCGTCGGTCTGCCATTGACATTCCTTACTGAGGGGTAACAAACTTGGTACGCAGTTACCCAAGGTAACACCAAGCTGATCGTCGCCCCTCGCTGCGACATACCACTGCGACATACACCGACTTGCCGGGAGACACACCGACCATGAGTGGCTTCACCCTCGACCTGAACGAGGACCAGATCGCCGTCCGCGACTGGCTGCACGGTTTCGCGGCCGACGTCATCCGGCCCGCCGCCGCCGAGTGGGACGAGCGCGAGGAAACCCCCTGGCCGGTGATCCAGGAGGCCGCGAAGGTCGGCATCTACTCGCTGGACTTCTTCGCCCAGCAGCAGTTCGACCCGACCGGACTGGGCATCCCCATCGCCATGGAGGAACTGTTCTGGGGCGACGCCGGCATCGGGCTGGCGATCGTCGGCAGCGCGCTCGCGGCCGTCGGCGTGGTCGCCAACGGCACGCCCGAACAGGTCGGCACCTGGGCCCCGCAGATGTTCGGCACGCCCGACGACGTCAAGCTCGCCGCGTTCTGCTCCTCCGAGCCCGACGCGGGCTCCGATGTCGCCGCGATGCGCACCCGCGCGGTGTACGACGAGGCCAAGGACGAGTGGCTGATCAACGGAACCAAGACCTGGGCCACCAACGGCGGCATCGCCCACGTCCACGTCGTGGTCGCCTCGGTGGATCCGGCGCTCGGCGCTCGCGGGCAGGCCTCGTTCATCGTCCCGTCCGGAACACCGGGTCTGAGCCAGGGTCAGAAGTTCAAGAAGCACGGCATCCGTGCCTCGCACACCGCCGAGGTGGTTCTGGACGGAGTCCGGGTGCCGGGCTCCTGCCTGCTCGGCGGCAAGGAGAAGCTCGACGAGCGCCTGGCCCGCGCCCGCGAGCGGGCCGCCGCCGAGGCGCGCGGCGACCGGACCGAGAAGGTCAAGAACGCCGCGATGGCGACCTTCGAGGCGTCCCGCCCAGCCGTCGGCGCACAGGCCGTGGGCGTGGCCCGGGCGGCGTACGAGGTGGCCATGGACTACGCCAAGACCCGCGAGCAGTTCGGCCGTCCCATCATCGACAACCAGGGCATCGCCTTCACCCTCGCCGACATGCGCACCCGCATCGACGCCGCGCGACTGCTGGTGTGGCGCGCGTCGTGGATGGCCGCCACCGGCAAGCCCTTCACCTCGGCCGAGGGCTCCATGTCCAAGCTCTACGCGGGCGAGACCGCGAAGTGGGTCACCGCCCAGGCCATCCAGATCCTCGGCGGAAACGGCTTCACCCGCGAGTACCCGGTCGAGCGCATGCACCGCGACGCCGCCATCTACACCATCTTCGAGGGCACCAGCGAGATCCAGCGCCTCGTCATCGCCCGCACCCTCTCCGGTCTCCCCATCCGCTGACACACCGGCCCCTCTCCCCGCGTTGGGGGGGAGGGGCCCCTCTGGTCACAGCGCGGTCACTGACTCGAGGACGTCGCTCCGGCGGCGCGGCCGAGGAGGTAGAGGTTCGACACGGCGCAAAGCAGCGCCAGAGCGGTGAGCAGCGCCATGACCAACGACGCGCTGTTCTGGCCGGTGTCGACGAAGCTCGCGCCGCTGTTCGCCGCTCCGATGACGGCGAGCAGGGCGATGCTCGCCGTGGTGATGACGACGACGTGGCGGGCCAGGATCGCGCGCACCAGCAGAGTGACGGCGGCGACGACGACCAGCAGGCCGACCGCGGCGTGCACGACCAGTGCGGTCGGCCCCTTGGTCAGGGCGTCGCCGAACGCCTTCCCGAGGCCGTTGCCCTGGTACGACTTGGGCACCGTGACGTAGATGTTGACGGCGACGCCGAGCGCGTATTCCGCGATCAGCATCACGCACAGCCCGAGGCTGGCCTGCCGCAGGCCCACCACCCGCCGCGCGCTCTGCACTTGAGAAGCCACGGTTGCCCGCTCCCTTGTTTCCCTCGTTGGGGCGCGCATCCCGAATGCTCGCCCGCATCTGTCCGGTCCGGCGGGCACCCCGTCGGTGCCACGCCCTCACCGTAGCGATCGCGTGCGGTGCCGTCGTACTCCCCAGGGCGCATCGTCAGCGACGCCCTGGGACGTAGCCCGACGCCTGGTGTCGCTGCCAGAGTTTTGTCGTCACCGGGCCTGCGGGGCAGGCCCGGTGGAGCCGCGCACGATGAGGTGGGTGGCGAGTTCGACGTGGAGGGTGTCGACGGTGTGCCGCTCCAGCAGGCGCATCAGCAGCGAGACGGCCATCCGGCCCATTTCCTCCAGGGGTTGGCGCACGGTGGTGAGCATGGGGACGGTGCTGCGGCTGAGGTCGATGTCGTCGAAGCCGGTGATCGAGAGGTCCTCCGGTACGCGTAGGCCGCGTTCCTGGGCCGCGCGAAGGGCGCCGACGGCGGCCTTGTCGTTGAAGGCCACCAGCGCGGTCGGACGCTGCGGGAGGTCGAGGAGCTCGCACGCCGCTCCGTAGCCCCAGTCAGTCGTCGGCTCGATGCTGCGAAGGAGCTCGGGCGAGGTCAGCGTGCCGGCGTCGGCGAGTGCCGAGGTGTGGCCCACGATGCGTGACTCGCTGGCGAGCCATTCCCGGGGTCCGCCGATGACGCCGATGCGCCGGTGGCCGAGCGCGGTCAGATGCGCGGTGACACTGCGGCCGCCGGCGAAGTGGGCCGCGGACACCGAGGCGATATCGCGGGGCAGCAGGGTCCTGGGGTCGACCACGACGAAGGGGAAGCCCTGCGCGTGCAGTGATTCGAGCTCTTCGCTCGGTTCGGGCGGCAGGATCAGGATCGCTCCGGCGATGCCGGCGTCGTGCGGCAGGGCTTGGAGTACGGAGATCTGTTGCGCGGCCTCACCGGCGTTCAGCACCAGCCGTCGGCGGTGCAGGTCGAGGGTCTCGGCGATCGAGGACACGATCAGCCCGAAGTAGTCCGTGAGCACGTAGGGGCAGCGCACATAGATCGCGCCCTCGCCCGCCCCGCGCCGGACCGGGGCGGGAGCTCCCAGGCGCTCGACCGCCCGCCGGACCAACTCCTCCGTCTCGGGAGCGACTTGGACCTGCCCGTTCATGACGCGCGACACGGTGGCGATCGACACGCCCGCCTCTGCGGCGATGGCGCGGACCGTGACCCGCGTTCCCGGGGGCCTAGCCACGTGTTACAGCGTTTCGTTTCATGCCCTGCAGCCTAGTGGTGCTCCGCCTGCCCCAGCAGCGCCCGAGCGCTGTTGTGTGCGAAGCCTTGACAGGTGAAACGGGGGTCGCTTGTCTGTGTTTCGCAGATGTTCCAGAAATAGTTTCATACTGTTTCATCGATCGGAGAGGCCACCCACCCATGCGGACACCTCGTAGGACCGCGCTGATCGCCACCAGTACCGCCCTCGTCGCAGCCGCGATCGTCGGCTCCGGCCTCGGCAACGCCTCCGCCGCCGCCGACCACCACCGCCCGGTCCCCGACTCGGCGCACGTCTGGATCACCACCCCCGACGGCACGGACAAGATGGCCGACCTGGGCACCGTCGCGTTCACCGACGCCCCCTCCACCGCGCCGACCGTCGTAGTCGACCCCACCCGCACCTTCCAGACCATGTCAGGCTTCGGGGCCTCGATCACCGACTCCTCCGCCTCCGTGCTCTACACCCTGCCGTCGCAGGCCCGCACCGAGGCCATGAGGTCGCTGTTCGACCCGCGGACCGGCGACGGCCTGGACTACCTGCGCCAGCCCGTCGGCGCCTCCGACTTCGTGACGACCGCCGCCTACACCTACGACGACGTCCCGGCCGGCCAGACCGACTACGCCCTCAGGCACTTCACCGTCGCCCATGACCGGAACCAGATCCTGCCGCTGCTGCGCCAGGCCGAGCGGCTCAACCCGAAGCTGCAGATCCTGGCCACGCCGTGGAGCCCGCCCGCCTGGATGAAGACCGGCGGCTCGCTGATCGGCGGACGCCTGGTCGACGACCCCCGCGTCTACCACGCCTACGCCGCCTACCTGGTGAAGTTCATCCAGGCGTACCGCGCCAACGGCGTGCACGTCGACGCGATCACGGTCCAGAACGAACCGCAGAACCGGACCCCCTCCGGCTACCCGGGCACCGACATGCCCTCCTGGCAGGAGGAGAAGGTCATCGCCGAGCTGGGCCCGATGCTCCACGACGCCGACCTCGGCACAAAGATCCTCGCCTACGACCACAACTGGACCGAGCACCCCAACGACGTCGCCGCCACCCCGCCCGACGAGACCGCCGACATCAACGACTACCCGCAGCAGGTGCTGGGGTCGAGCGCGGCGAAGTACGTCTCCGGCACCGCGTACCACTGCTACAGCGGCGATCCCAGCGCGATGACCGCGCTGCACAACCAGTTCCCCACCAAGGACATCTACTTCACCGAGTGCTCGGGCAGCCAGTCCGGCGTTCCGGCCAACACCTTCTCCGACACCCTCAAGTGGCACACCCGCAATCTGGTCATCGGGGCCACCCGCAACTGGGCCAAGTCCGTCGTCAACTGGAACATCGCCCTCGATCCCAGCGGCGGCCCGCACGTCGGCGGCTGCACCGGCTGCACCGGTGTGCTGACCGTCAACTCCGACGGGACCGTGACCCGCAACGCCGAGTACTACACCCTGGGCCACCTGGCCCGCTTTGTGAAGCCCGGCGCCGTCCGTATCGCCAGCACCTCCTTCGGCACCACCGGCTGGAACGGCCAGGTCGAGGACACCGCCTTCCGGAACCCGGACGGCAGCACCGTCCTGGTCGCGCACAACGAGAACGACAACCCGCAGACCTTCGCCGTACGCGAGGGTGACCGGAGCTTCACCTACACCCTGCCCGGCGGCGCACTGGCCAGCTTCGTCTGGAACGGCAACCCGTCCACCGGCCACGGCACCGGCCTGCGCCAGATCGACCCGACCGGCTGGACTGCGACTGCGAGCCCTGCCGGTGCCACCGACGCGCCGGCCAAGGCAGTCGACGACGACGCCAGCACCCGCTACTCCACCGGCACCGGCCAGACGCCCGGCCAGTACCTCCAGGTCGACCTCGGCAAGATCCAGCGCCTGCGGCAGGTCGTCCTCGACACCGGCGCGTCCACCGGCGACTACCCACGCGGCTACACCGCGACGTTCAGCACCGACGGCGTGCACTGGACCACCGCGGTCGCCGGCGCCACCGGCACCGGCCAGTTCACCGTCGTGGACCTCGACAACCAGCACGCCCGTTACGTCCGGATCACCCTCACCACCGCGGCCCCCAACTGGTGGAGCGTCGCCGACGTGCGCGCCTACCAGTCCGGGAGCTAACGGTGCACCACTAGCCGAGCGCCGATCGGACCTCCGCGGAGAGCTGGTGTACTGGTCCTGACCCAAGGAGCGGCTTTGTGACCAACTCTCTCAGCTACGGCGACATCACTCGGGCCGCCGGCCGGATCGCGGGCCAGATCCGTCCCGTGGTCCTGGCGCCGGCCGATCCCGGGACCGTCGGGGAGGCGTGGCGCGACCCCTCCGACGACCGTGCGGAGGTCCCCTGCCGGGTGTGGCTGGCGCTGGAACAGATGCAGCACACCGGGTCCTTCAAGGCCCGTGGCGCGATCAACTTCCTGCGCGGCCACCTGGAGGACGGCAGCCTGCCCGCCGCCGGAGTCACCATCGCCTCCGGCGGCAACGCGGGTCTCGCGTGTGCCTGGTCGGCACGGCGACTCGGTGTCACTGCCACGGTGTTCCTGCCGGCGTCGGCACCGGCGGTGAAGCTGGCCAAGCTGCGGGGCTATGGCGCCGAGGTCCGGTTGGTGGAGGGCGAGTACGCGGACGCGGCGGCCGCCAGTGCGCGCTTCGCCGAGGAGAGCGGCGCACTGGCCTCGCACGCCTACGACAATCCCTTGATCGCAGCGGGAGCCGGCACCCTCCTGGACGAGATCCGCGCCCAACTCCCGGTCGTGGACACGGTGGTGGTCGCGGTCGGCGGCGGTGGCCTGTTCGCCGGAGTCGCGACCGCCGCGCAGCACCACGGCGTGCGGGCCGTCGGCGTCGAACCTTCCGGCTGTCAGGCCCTGTACGACGCGGTGGAGGCCGGGAAGCCGGTGGACGTGAGCGTCGACTCGATTGCCGCGGACTCGCTCGGGGCCCGTCGCGCGAGTGCCATGGCTCTGCACGCCGCCCTGCACGACGAGGCTCGCAACGTCCTGGTGGACGACTCCGCGATCGTCGGCGCCCGTCGGGCGCTGTGGGACCACCAGCGCCTTGCCGTCGAACACGGCGCCGCGACGGCCCTGGCGGCGCTGCGGGCGGGGGCCTACGTCCCGAGGCCGGGAGAGAACGTCGTGGTGGTGCTGTGCGGCGCCAACACGGACCCGTCGGACCTGGTGCCCCGGGCGCCCTCCGAGTAGGCGGCGCTTTCTCGTCCCTGTCGATGCCAGTATCTGGGACAGGCGAACGTCTTGTCGTGAACATGGCAAAAAACCGCTACGCTGACGCGGGGTCATGAGCCCTCGGCCCCGGTGTGCCGACACCGGGGCCACCTCATGCCGGCTCGCGACAGTCGGCGTCAGCGCCAGTCGGCGTCAGCGCCAGTCGGCGTCAGCGACCGACGGCGAAGACGAGACCTGCCGTGACCGATCCGACGATCGCGCCCACCACCGTTTGGGCTGCCGTGTGGTCCCGCAGCGCCACTCGTGACCAGGCGACCAGCGCGACCACCGCGTATCCGGCCAGCCACCAGGCGCCCATGGCGACGGCGAGCATGGCCACCGAGCCGCCCGACGCGGCCGTGTGGATGCTGACCTTCCAGCGCAGCAGCGCGGTTATCGCCATGATCGGCAGGAGGGTAGCCAGCATGGCCATGATCATCGCGCCCAACTCGCGCGGCGCGCCGAGCACCTCCATCAGGACCAGGCCGACCAGTACCGGGAGCATGACGACCGGGATCACCTGCGCCCGCTTCGCGCGGTCGCCGACGTAGCGGTCACCGAGCCGCCCGCTGCGCATCCCGAACTTGATGAACGCCATCGGGAGGACGCCCGCGAACAGCGCTGCGAACAGCGCCCAGCCGATGCCGGACCAGCCGTGGCGCACGCCGCCGACGAGCAGCAGCACAGCGAAGATCACGTTCTGCGGGTCGATCCCGCGGGTGACCGTCCGCGCCCAGGCAGGTCCGGGTATCTCTGCGGGTCGCGCGGCGGGCGGAGCCTCGCTGGTGGTCTCGGTCATGCGGTCGTGTGCTCCTACGTGGGGTCCGTGTGGTCGGAATGGTCATGGTCAGGCGCAACTTGACCATGTGGAGCTTTCCGCAGTCCAGTCGGCCCGGAGACGTGGCGCTGTTGCGGAACCTGTCGATTTGATTGACATGTCGGAAACAGTGTCGCAATCATCTCTCAACTCAGAGAGCGCTCTCTCGCTCCGTCGGAATACGCGACACACGTTAGGAGACGCCATGACTGGCGGTCACTCCAGCTTCGCACGGCGCTCGCTCCTCGTTCTGATGCTCGTGGCGGCCCTCGTGGCGAGCCTGTTACTGGCGATGGCCGGCACCCCCGCCCACGCCGCGGCGACCCTGCTCTCGCAGGGGAAGACCGCGACGGCCTCCTCGGTCGAGGCGCCGGGAACGCCGGCTTCGGCGGCTGTGGACGGCAGTCCGACCACCCGGTGGTCGAGCGCGTTCAGTGACCCCCAGTGGCTGGAGGTCGACCTCGGCGCCACAGCCGCCGTCAGCCAGGTCGTCCTGACCTGGGAGTCCGCCTATGCCACCGGCTACCAGATCCAGACCTCCACCGACGGCACCACCTGGACCGCCATCTACTCCACCACCGCAGGCCACGGCGGCACGGAGACCCTCAACATCTCCGGCACCGGCCGCTACGTGCGCATGTACGGCACCCAACGGGCCACCCCCTACGGCTACTCGCTGTGGGAGTTCCAGGTCTACGGCACCCTCGGGGGCTGCGGCACAGCCAACGCCGCGCTCAACCAGCCCGCCACAGCCTCCTCGACGGAGAACACCGGTACTCCGGCGTCCGCAGCGGTCGACGGCAACACCGGCACCCGGTGGTCGAGCGCGTACAGCGACCCGCAGTGGCTGCAGGTGGACCTCGGCAGCGCGCTGCCGGTCTGCCAGGTGGTCCTGCAGTGGGAGACGGCGTACGCGACCGCGTTCCAGATCCAGCTGTCCAACGACGCGTCCACCTGGACCAGCGTCTACTCCACCACCACCGGCACCGGCGGCACGCAGACCCTCGCCGTCAGCGGCACCGGCCGCTACATCCGCCTCTACGCGACCGCGCGGGCGACCCAGTGGGGCGACTCCCTGTGGGAGTTCACCGTCAACACCGTCGGCGGCGCCACCACCCCGCCGTCCAGCCCGCCACCCGGCGGCGGCAACGGCACCTGTCCCTGGGTGGGTTCGACCGCGCCGATCGCGACCCGCGTCGCGCAGGTCATGGCACAGATGACGCTGGACCAGAAGATCTCGATCCTGCACGGCAACGGCAACTCGTCCCCGTACATCGGCGACATCACCGGCATCCCCTCGCTCTGCATTCCCAACATCGGTCTGCAGGACGGCCCGGCAGGCGTCGGCGACGGCATGGGCGGAGTCACCCAGATGCCCTCGGGGAACTCCTCGGCGGCCACCTTCGACACCGCCCTGGAGCAGCAGTACGGCGCTGCCGTCGGCGCGGAGTTCGCCGGGAAGGGCGCCGCCGTGGCGCTCGGCCCGACCCTCAACATCGTGCGCGACCCGCGCTGGGGACGCGCGTTCGAGACGTTCAGCGAGGACCCGTACCTGTCCGGGCAGATGGCCGCCGCCGACATCCGCGGCATCCAGAGCCAGGGCGTGATGGCCGAGGCCAAGCACGCGGCCGTCTACAATATCGAGAACCCGGCCGGCACCGTGGTCGTGGACAACCGCACCATGCAGGAGCTCTATCTGCCCGCATTCCAGACCGCCGTCACCCAGGGTGCGACGGCAGCGGTGATGTGCGCCTACAGCGTCGTCAACAGCGTTCCGGCCTGCCAGAATCCGGCGCTGCTCAACACCGCGCTGTACCAGCAGGCCGGTTTCGGCGGTTTCGTCACCAGCGACTGGGGCGGCACGCACTCGACGGTGGAGTCGGCCAACGCCGGGCTGACCGTGGAGATGCCCAACGGGTACTTCTACGCCGACTTCCTCAAGCAGGCCGTGCAGGCCGGGACGGTCAGCCAGGCCACGCTGGACACCATGGTGACCCGGCTGCTCACCCAGTTCTTCGCCTTCGGTCTGTTCGACAAGGCACCTTCGGGCTCGCCCACAGCGACGGTCACCACCCCGGCGCACGCGGCGGTGGCCCTGCAGGGCGCGGAGGAGGGGGCCGTGCTGCTGAAGAACAACGGCCTGCTGCCGCTCTCCACCTCCACCACCCACTCCATCGCGGTACTCGGCGTCGACGGTGGGGCCGGGGTGCAGACCATCGGCGGCGGCAGTGCCACGGTGACCAGTCCTGGCACGGTCTGGCCGCTGACCGGCATCCAGAACCGGGTCGCCGGCACGGGCACCACGGTCACCTACAACGACGGCACCGACCTCACCGCGGCCACCGCGCTGGCGAAGAGCTCGGACGTGGCCATCGTGTTCGCTAGCGACAACTACGGCAACGAGGAGCACGACACCACCACCATCGACCTGCCCGGCACGCAGAACCAACTGATCGAGGACGCGGTCGCGGCCAATCCGCACACCATCGTCGTCCTCAACACCAACTCGGCCACGTCGATGCCGTGGCTGAACCAGGTGGCGGGCGTGTTTGAGGGCTTCTACCCGGGCCAGCAGATCGGCACGGCCATGGCCGCGCTGCTGTTCGGCGACGTCAACCCCTCGGGCAAGCTCCCGGTCACCTTCCCCAACAGCTTGGCCGACGTCCCCGCCAACACCCCGGCGCAGTGGCCCGGAACCAACAGCCAGGTGCAGTACTCCGAGGGTCTGGACGTCGGCTACCGCTGGTACGACGCGAAGAACATCACCCCGATGTTCCCGTTCGGCTTCGGCCTCTCCTACACCAGCTACGCGTTCAGCAACCTGCAGGTGGGCGCCCTGTCCGGCGGCAACGCGACGGTGACCGCGACGGTCACCGACACCGGCTCCCGCGCGGGCACCGACGTGGTCCAGCTCTACGTCGGCGACCCGGCCTCCACGGGTGAACCGGTCCACCAGCTCCGTCACTTCCAGCGGGTCACCCTCAACCCGGGGCAGGCCCAGACCGTCCAGTTCACGGTGTCGGCCCACGACCTGGCGCACTGGGACACGACGGCCAACGCCTGGACCACCACGGCGGGCACCTACCAGATCCTGGTCGGCGACTCCTCCCGCAACCTGCCGCTCAGCGGCAACCTCAGCGTCCCCACCACGATGAACGCCAACGCACTCACGGCCGGCACCGGCACCGGCACCGGCACCGCACTGGCCGTCGCCAACCCGTACGGCATGAGCAGTCCCGTGCACGCCCAGGTCGACTGGGCCTTCGCCCAGCCCGCCACGGGCATCGTCTACACCGCCACCGGGCTGCCGCCCGGGCTGTCCATCAGCCCGTCAGGCATCGTCTCCGGAGCGGCAACCACCGTCGGCACCTACACCGTCACGGTGACGGCGAGGAGCACGAACGGTGCGTCAGGCAGCGCGACCTTCGTCTGGACCGCGACCTGACACCGGGTCGCAACGCGTAGGGCGGTGTGGACCGGACGAGCGACCGGTCCACACCGCTGAACCACACGCTGATCGAAGTGGCTTGCCTTGCTGCAACCGGGTCCCACGGCGTCCTGCGCTGGGCGGCGGGGGCCCCCGAGGAGCTCGGCCTGTCCACCTGACAGGCCGTAGGAGGGTGCTGACCCTCCTAGGGGACCGGGACGCCCTCCGGCTGCTCCGGTCGGGTGGAGAGGGAGGTCTCGGTGACCGGCTCGGTGCCGGCGGGGGCGGCGATGGGGCGCCACCAGGGGCGCGGGGACGGGGTGGCGGCCGGTTCGAAGGGCTCGCCGGGGCGAGGGGTGGCGACGGTGACGCCGGTCTCGCGGGCGGCCGCGAGCGTGCGCTCGATCGGCTCCTCCCACGGGTGCGGGGCCAGGTTGAAGGTCGCCCAGTGGATCGGCAGGAGTACCGCCCCGCTGCCGAGGTCGCCGTGGGCGCGGACGCCCTCCTCGGGGGTCATGTGCACCTCGGGCCAGAACCGGCTGTACGCGCCGATCTGCATCATGGTGGCGTCGAAGGGTCCGTGCTGAGCGCCGATCTCGGCGAAGCCGGGGAAGTAGCCGGTGTCGCCGCTGTGGAACAGCCGGTGCTCGGTGCCCGCGACAACCCACGAGGCCCACAGCTGGTGGGTGCTGGTGCGCGGCCCGCGGCTGCAGTAGTGCCGGGCCGGTGTCGCGGTCAGGGTGAGCCCGGCGACCCGCGCGGACTCGTGCCAGTCCAGCTCGACGATGCGGTCCTCCGGCACACCCCAGTGCTCCAGGTGCGCGCCGACGCCCAGCGGGACGGCGAAGTCCGCGCCGGAGCCGACGAGAGTGCGGATCGCGGCGGCGTCCAGGTGGTCGTAGTGGTCGTGCGAGATCACAACGACGTCGATCGGGCCCAGCTCCGACAGGGGGAGAGGGTTCGGGTGCAGGCGGCGCGGGCCGAATCCGGCGAACGGCGAGCAGCGCTCGCCCCAGACCGGGTCGAACAGGACTCGGCGCCCCTGGATCTCGGCGAGCACGGTCGCATGGCCCATCCAGGTCAGCCGCAGGCCGCTGGCGGGCCGGAAGGCCAACTCCTCGGCGGTGAGCTGGTGGACGGGCACGGGCGCGACGGGCTCGCGGCGGCCCCGGTTCTCGGTCAGGCCCGCGCGCAGGCCCCCGGCGAGAGCGCCGGGGACCAGGCGGCGGGTGGGGACGGGGTTGCGGAAGGCCCCGTCCACGAAGTGCGGCGAGCGACGGATCCGGGCGAGGCGCTCTCCCGTGGGCTCGGCGCCGAAGGCGTCGGGGCGAATCGCGGGCAGCGCCAGGCCGTTGAGGCGGGTGCCGGCGATGCGGGAGTACCACGGACGGGAGCCGGGCACGGAGCCTCCTCTGACGGGAATCCACAGGTTCTTGCGCAGCGTACCTGCGGCTCAGAGCGACGGCCCGGGAGTTTCCGAGGCCTCACCTGGACGTCACCGGGGCGTCATCTGCGTGTCAGGCGTAGAAGCGGGTGATCGTCTCGGCGACGCAGTGCGGCTTGCCGCCGTCGCGTCCGGAGATCGTGAAGCGGACCACGGCCTGGATGCCACCGGGGACCTCGCTGGTGGACACCAGTTCGGCGGTCCCCCGGACGGAGGAGCCGACCGGCACCGGCGAGGGGAAGC
The DNA here is from genome assembly GCF_041262165.1 of Streptacidiphilus sp. MAP12-16. Taxonomy (NCBI): domain Bacteria; kingdom Bacillati; phylum Actinomycetota; class Actinomycetes; order Kitasatosporales; family Streptomycetaceae; genus Streptacidiphilus; species Streptacidiphilus sp. MAP12-16. The sequence goes on along the minus strand of NZ_JBGCBY010000021.1, from coordinate 45,244 downwards.
GGACCTTGTCCGAGCCGTAGTTGACCGCCATCCTGATGCCCTCGACCGAGTAGCACTCCTGGGCCAGCACGGGGATCAGGGACAGCGTGAGGAAGCCGTGGGCGATAGTGGTCCCGAACGGGCCGGCCTTGGCCCGCTCCGGATCCACGTGGATCCACTGGTGGTCGCCGGTGGCCTCCGCGAACAGGTTGACCCGGTCCTGGTCGATCGTGTGCCACTCGCTGCTGCCCAGCTCGGTACCGACGGCTGCGGTGAACTCGGCGAGGGATGCGAAGGTCGCCATGCTGACACTCCTGTCACGTGCGGTGATGTGCTGAGGAGGCTACCGCTACTGGCGGGTCACTTCGCGGCCGCCCCCAACGCCGCCCCCGACGCCGCCCCCGACGGCGCCACACAACTGGCCATGGGGGCACATGGTCCTGGCATAACCGGGGAATGGGGCATCTTGCAGAGGAGGGGGGTGTGGGCATGGTGGTGGAGTTGGTCCTGCTGGGGGCTGAGTGTCCGCAGGAGCGGGCGTTCGCCGGGTCGCTCGGCGCGGCGCTCGGAGCGGAGTTGTTCGGGCAGGCGGTGACCGGAGCGCTGTTCGACGCGGGGGCCGGGCGCTGCCGGACCACGGTCGTGCCACCGGACGCGGACGCCAACGCGCTGCTGACCGCCGTCAAGGAGGCGGTGGAGCGGGACAGCAGAGTGTTGATCGTGTACATCGCAGGGCAGTTCACCTGGGACGTCAGGCGGCGGCGTGCGGTGCTGGTCACGGCGGGCAGCGGGCGCGACAACGCGCATGCCCGCGGCCTCGCCTGGGAGTGGGTGGTGAGCGCGATGGCGCACGGCGCGGGGGCGGCGCGCAGCGACTCGCTGCTGGTCGTGGACGCTGTGCTGAGCACCGAGGCGTGGGCCGGCGGGACTCTCGATGCCGGTAGCGTGCCGCTGTGGGGGCGGATCCTGCCGTACGCCCCATCGCGCTGGGGTCGCGGCGGCGGCGCGGGGGAGGGGGCGAGCTCGGTGGCAGGCGGGTTCGCGAGGCTGCTGGCCGAAGCGCTGCAGCAGGGGCTGCCCGGACTTCCCGCGGTCATCGACCCGGCGGCGCTGCACCCGACGCTGGCGGCGCGGGACGCCCCGGGCGCGCGCTGGCTCGGCCCGCCGGCGGACTCCAGGCTGCTGCTGCGCAACCGCGCGGTGCTGCGTGGTGCGCTGCGGACCGGCCCTCAGGGCCGACCTCGGGGCGGGGTTGGGGATGGGGATCTCGGCTCCGGTGAACTGCATATGCCAGTAGATTGACGTGAACATTTCGTTCGGTAGAAAATCGGCCACACCGGGGACAGCGCGACATCCAAGTAATAGTGTGCTGATTCATCGCCACCTGGGGAGTACGCGGCGAGGGGGCATCAATGCGACGCGTGAGTACGGCAGTACGGTGCGGCGTGGGGCTGACGGTCGCCGCGCTCGGGCTGGTGGCCTGCTCCTCCGGGGGCAGCGTGCAGACCCTCGACGGCGCGCCGAACGCGTCCGGTTCCGGTGCGTCCACGCCCTCTGCCGGAGTGTCCGTCCAGCCGACGGCGCCCGCTGTCATCCCGTCAGGAACCACGATGGTGCTGGTGCTGCGCGCCTACCAGGGCTACTGGGCGGCGCAGGTGCGGGCGTTGGACTCGGGCACGGTGACCGGCAGCGGCCTGCAGACCTACGCCACGGGGGCGGCGTTGAGCGCCGCCTACTCGGACTCGTTCCGGCTGGGCCAGGACGGACTGCTGATGGCCGGGACACCCCGCAGCAACCCGCAGGTGACCGGTCTCGGCCCCGAGCCGGGGCAGCCCGGTGCACAGAGCGCGACCATCACGGACTGCCTGGACGTCACGGCCTGGCACCAGATCGACTCGAAGACCCGTCAGCTCCGCGACCCGGCGAAGAGGCTGACCCGCTATCCGGTACATGTGACGGCTCGAACGGTGGGAGGTGTCTGGATGATCTCCGAGACCCGTAGTGAGACGGGGAAGACGTGTTGAGGTCCGGTTCCGGCCGCTGCCTGGCCGTCGTCGCCCTGGTGCTGCTGGCGGTAGTGTCCTCGCCGCTGTGGCTCCGGGGCGGGCGCGCCGCAGCGGATCCTCCGGTGGGCCCATGCGCCAACAGCTCCGTGTGCGTGGGCGCGAGCACGCCCGCCTCACCGCCGTCGGGCGGCGGAGGCTCGGGCGGCGGCGGTGGCGGGGGCGTGCAGGTCTGTAACTGGCAGGGCGTCAGCGTGCCGTGCAGCGGGCCGTACGGCACCTTCGATCCCGCAGACGGCTGCTACTACATGGAGGCCCAGCCCCAGCCCCCGGCGGGTGACCCGTCCTGGCAGGGCCACCAGCCGGGCGACGGCGCGGTCTACACCCGCACCTGCCCGTACCAGGGCGGTGCCGGCGCGGCCAACGTCTGGTTGGCGCAGGCCCCGGCCGCCCCGCCCACGGTGACACCCGGTCAGCTCGCCCACCAGGCCGTAACCACCCTGGGGCTGATGCCCGCCACCGTGCACACCCGCCCCGACGGCGGGGGAAACAAGACCGGCCTGGTGGGCTCGCCGATCTGGCTGTGGATCGACGGGAGCGGCAACGTCTACGCCAAAAAGGACAAGCCCCTGTATGCGACCGCGTCTGTCCCCGGCCTCAGCGTGACCGCGACCGTGTGGGTGTCCAAGCTCGTCTGGGACATGGGCGACGGCGGCACCGCGAACTGCAGCGGACCGGGCACCCCCTACACCGACGCCGACGGGGCCAGTGCCTCGCCCGACTGCGGCTATCGCTACACCAAGCCCTCGGCCGGTCAGCCCGGCCAGCAGTACGCGATCACCGCCACGGCCCACTGGACCGTCACCTGGGTATCCGGCAACCTCACCGGCGCGTTCGACATGGACCCGATCGCAACCCCGGCTGCGACGCTACGGATCTCCGAACTCCAAGTACTCAACTGAGAGGCGACCGCACGGTGGAATCCCCGATTGGGCCGCTCACGGCCACGCGCCCGCCGATCGCCGCCGGCGCCCCCTACCGTCTGGGCGGGGCCCGGCGGCGGCGACCCGCCGTGCTGGCGCTCGCCGTCGCGCTGGTCGCCGCGGGCGGGCTCGGCGGCGCTGCCCTCTACACGGCGACCGGCAAACGCGTCGCCGTCATCGCCCTCGCCCGCAACGTCCCCGCCGGACGGACGATCACCAGCGCGGACCTGGCCGAGGCCAGGATCTCGCTCGACCCCGCGCTCCACCCGCTCTCCGTCAACAGCAGGGTCGTGGGGATGCGGGCCACCGCGGACCTCAAGGCGGGCAGCCTGCTCACCAGCTCCGACCTCACCGACAGCCCGCTCGTCCTGCCCGGCCAGCAGATCGTCGGCATCGCCGCCAAGCACACCCAACTGCCTGCTGTCCGGCTGCAACCGGGCACGCGCGTGGTGCTCGTGGCGACGCCGTCCGCAGCCGGCGGCTCCGGTTCGACGAGTTCGACACCCGCGGCAGGTTCGCTGACCTCGCTGACCGCCGTGGTCGTGGATGTCGGCGCGCCGGACAACGACGGCACCGTCGTCGTCGACGTCGCGGTCCCCTCCGCCCAGGGCGCGGCCGTCGCCGACCTCGCCGCGAGCGGCAGATTCGCGCTCCTGGTGGCAGCGCAGGGGAGCGGCTGATGGCTGTCGTCACGATCAGCGGAGGCTCCGGCGCGCCGGGAGCCACGACCACCGCCCTTGCCCTGCTGCTCGCCTGGCCGCTCGCCGAGGGCCGCCGGGTCCTGCTGCTGGAGTGCGACCCCGACGGCGGCGCGGTGCTTGCGGGTGCCCTGGAAGGGCGGGTCGACGCCGGGTACGGGCTGCGTCACCTCGCCGTCGCCGACCGGCGCGGACGTCTCGCCGAGACCCTCTGGGAGCAACTCGTCGACCTGTCTCCGAACGGAAGCGGCGACCGGCTGCTGCTGCCGGGGCTCACCGATCCCGCCCAGGCACCCGGTCTCGCCTACACCTGGGAGCCACTGGTGACGGCCTGTCAGGATCTGGACGCGAACGGCTGCGACGTCCTGGTCGACCTGGGCCGCTCCGGCGCGCACGGACCTTCGGCGGTGCTCGCGCGACGGGCCGACGCCGTGCTGGTCACCGTGCGTTCCACGCTGCGCGGGCTCAGCTCGGCCAAGCCCCGGATCGCCGCCCTCTCGGCCGACCTCGACGCCGAGGGGACGGGCTCGGACGCGCTCGGGTTGGTCCTGGTCCAGGAAGGTCCGTACGCCCCGACGGAGGTGGGACGGGCCCTGGGAGCCCCGGTAGTGGGGCTGCTGCCGTTCGAGCCGCGCAGCGCACGGGTGCTGTCCGACGGCGGCGACAGCGGCGACCGGCGCTTCGTCCGCTCGGCGCTGATGCGCTCCGCGCGGTCCACGGCTGACGAGATCCGGTTGCTGGCGGGCCGTCGGCGGCTGCGGCTCAGGCCAGGGGGACCGCAGACCGCGCCGATGCCAACGGCCCCGGCGACTCCCGCAGCCGCACCGACGCCGCCGGTACCGCCGATACCCGTGCCCCTCGCCGGATACGCGCCACGCCCACCCGTGCCGCAGGTGTTCGCGCCGCAGCCGTTCGCCCCGCAGCCGTACGCGCCGCAGACACCGGGCGCCCAGTCCGGCCCCGGGCAGGAGGTGGCCCGTGCCTCCTTCTGACTCCGTGGTCGCCGCTCCACCGAACGGCGGCGCGCTGAGCGGCGCGGCGCTCAACGGCTGGTCCCCGGCCGCCTTCCAGCCCTCCGTGCAGACCTCCGCCCCGCCGCAGGCAGCGGCGGCACCCCCCGCCACCGCGGACCCGCAGATCGCCCGCGCCCTCAAACGGCAGGTCGCCTCCGAACTCCACGAACAGCTCGCGCTGCTCGACGACCAGCGCGGCACCGCCGCCGACCCCGCCACCCGTCGCCAGCGCGGCCGGGCCCTGATCGAGGACGCCGTCGCCCGCTGGTCCGACGCCTACGCCCTCACCCACGGCGTGCCGCCCACCCGCGAGCAGGACCGGGCCCTCGCCGAGGCCGTCTACGACCTGCTGTTCCGCGCCGGACGCCTCCAGCCCTACCTGGACGACCCGGAGATCGAGAACATCCTCGTCAACGGCTGTGACGACGTCTGGATCTCCCGGGCCCACCAGCCGCTCCGCCAGGTCCCGCCGGTCGCCGACAGCGACGAGGAACTCGTCGAGCTGCTCCAGGACCTGGCGCGCCGTCACGGCGGCGGCGAGCGCAGCCTGTCCACGTCCAGCCCCACCCTCGCGCTGCGACTGGAGGGCGGGATGCGGCTGCAGGCCCTCACCGGCGTCACCCCGCGCCCCTACGTGGCGATCCGCCGCCACCGCGTCGCCAGCGCGACCCTCGGCGACATGGTCGCCCTCGGCACCATCGACAGCACCCTCGCCGCGTTCCTCGCAGCCGCGATCAGGGCCCGCAAGAACGTCATGATCACCGGCACCCAGGGCGTCGGCAAGACCAGCCTGCTGCGCGCCATGGCGGGCGAGATCCCGCCGGACGAGCGGGTGGGCACCCTGGAGTCCGAGTACGAGCTCTGGCTGCACACCCTCGGCCATCTGCGCCAGGTCGTCCCGATGGAGGCCCGCGAGGGCAACGGCGAGCGGGTGGACGGCCGCTCCGCAGGCGAGCTGACGATCGGTGAGCTCATCCCGGCGGCGCTGCGGATGACCCTCACCCGCATCATCGTGGGCGAGGTCCGCTCCGCCGAGGTCGTTCCCATGCTGCGGGTCATGACCAACGGCGAGGGCGGCTCCATGTGCACCCTGCACGCCCGCACCCCGCACATGGTCATCGACCGGATCGCCGAGCTCTGCCTCGAGTACGGCGCCCAGATGACCGACACCCTCGCCTACCGGCTCACCGCCAACGCCCTGGACTTCGTGGTCCACGTCACCATGGTCGACGAGACGGCCGTCGGCGGGCGCCGGCACCGCTTCGTGTCGAACGTGCTGGAGGTCGTCGGCATGGGCGAGAGCGGACGCCCCGCGCTGAACAACATCTTCGGGCCTTCCGGTGGGGAGCCCCGGGCAGTCCCGCAGACCCCGCCCGCCTGCCTGGACGACCTGCGGCGGGTCGGCTTCGACGCCCGGCTGCTCGGGTCACCGCAGGGCTCCTGGGCCCGGCCGCTGGACCTGCGGATCAGGACGGGAGCGCCCTGGTGAACCTGATCCTCCCCTACCTGTTGTGCGGGGCCGCGTTCGCGGGCGGACTCGTCGCACTGGTGCTGTTCTGGCGCGGTGGCGCACCCGGCCCCGCCGACGCCGTCAGCACCACCCCGGGACGCGCCGAGCGACTGGTGCGGGAACTGCGCCGCAGGCGGGTCCAGTGCGGCGTCGCCGTCGTCGGCGGCGCCGCAGCCTGGCTGTTCACCGGCATCCCGCTGACCGCTCTGCTGGTGCCGGCGCTGGTGTTCGCCCTGCCCTGGCTGTTCAACTCGACCCGCTCCCACACCGGCCGGATCGACCAGATGGAGGCACTCGCCGAGTGGACCCAGCGGCTCGCGGACGTGCTGCTGCTCGGCGTCGGCCTGGAACAGGCCGTCATCACCAGTCGCCGTACCGCCCCCGCCGCACTGGAACGCGAGATCACCGACCTGGTCGGACGGCTCCAGTCCCGCTGGAGCCCTGCCGACGCGCTGCGCGCCTTCGCCGACGACCTCGGCGACTCCACCGCGGACAAGGTGCTCGCGGCGCTGCTGCTCCGCGCGGCCGACCGCGGTCCGGGCCTGGCCGGGGCGCTCGCCGACCTGGCCGAGTCGGTACGCGAGGAGGTCCGTCAGCGTCGAGCGATCGAGGCGGACCGGGCCAAGCACCGGGCCACAGTGCGCTGGCTGGTCGTCATCATCCTGGGCGTGGTCGCGGTGGGCTCGCTCAACCACTCCTACACCGTCCCCTACGAGACCGTGACCGGCCAGATCGTCCTCGCCGGGGTGGCGGCCGCGTTCGTCGCCGTCGTCGCCTGGATGCGCAACCTCGCCAGCCACAAGCCCACGCCGCGCTTCCTCGAAGGGGACCGGCGCAGCCGCACCGGGCGCGCGCCGGTCCGCGACGCGACGGAGCTCGAACGGGAAGCCCTGGAGTTGGATGTGACGCTGGACGGCATGACGCTGGACGGCTCGAAGCGCGAAGGCGGGGCACGCTGATGCTGACCTGGCTGATCCTCGCGGGTGCCGCCCTCGGCGTGGGCCTCGCCCTGCTCGCCGCCGAACTGCGCCCGGCCCCACCGGAGCTGGGCGCGGCCCTGGACCGGCTGCACCGCGAGCCGGAACGCCCGAGCGACTCCCGGACCCGTACTGCTCCCGGGCCGTTCGACCGGCTCGGCACGCGGCTGCTCGCGATTCCCGGCACCCGGCTGCCCGTCCACGAACTGGCGTTGATCGGCCGGACTCCGGCCCGGTTCATGGCGCAGAAGCTGCTGTTCGCCCTCATCGGTCTCCTGATCCCGCCCTTTCTGCAGGTCATGGAGCTGCTGCTGGGCGGGTCGATCTCGCTGACAGTGCCGCTGCTCGGATCGATCGGGCTCGCCGCCGTGCTGTGGTTCGTCCCGGACGCGGTGGTCCGCAGCGAGGCCAAGGAGGCGCGGGTCGAGTACCTGCACGGCATCGCCGCCTACCTGGAACTCGTCGCCCTGGAGCGGGCCGCCGACTGCGGCCCCGCCGAGGCGCTGCACCGGGCCGCGGGCGTCGGCAGGGGAACGGTCTTCCGCCGCATCGCCGACGCCCTGGACCGGGCCACGCTCGACCGGCTGCCGCCCTGGGACGGATTGGACGCCCTCGCCGAGGAACTCGCTCTGACGCCGCTTCAGGACGTCGCCGACATCATGCGGATCTCCGGCACCGACGGCGCCGCCGTCTACCGCACCCTTCGGGCCCGCGCCCGCAACCTGCGGTCCGAACTCCTGGCCGACGAACTGGCCCGGGCCAACGTCGACAGCGAACGCATGGTCGCACCGGGCACTGCTCTGGTGACCCTGATGACCGTACTGATCGCCTTTCCTTCCGTTTACCAGATGTTCCAAGGAGGCTGACAATGAAGCGCGCCCGCATCCATCTCGACAGCCAGAACGTTCGGGCCTGGCTCCCCGACGACTTCCTCCCCGCAGTGATGGCCTTCCAGCTTGTGCGCTACCGCAGCCACCGGGTCGCCGCCGCACGGGCCAACCGTGACAAGGGCGCGCTCAGCATCGAGATGGCGATGCTGGTCATCGTCCTGATCGTCGGCGCTTCCCTCGTCGTCCTCGCGATCAAAGCCCTGGTCACCAAGAAGGCGACGCAGATCGGCACCAGCGACACCAGCGGCCAGTGAGACGGAGAACACCACCGGCGAAGGACGGCGGCGTCATGTCGATCAGCCTTGCCATGGTCTTCCCGCTCGTCCTGGTCCTGATCGTGCTCACCGTCCAGGCCGCCCTGTGGTGGTACGACCGGCAGATCGCGCTCACCGCAGCGCGGGAGGGCAGTGAGGCGGCCCGGAGCTTCCAGGCCGACCCGACCGCGGGCAGCACGGCGGCGAACAGCCTGCTAGACCGGGTCGGCGGCGGTCTGACGGACCGTTCGGTGGACGTGACCCCGGTGGGACCTGCGACGACCACGGTCGTGGTCACGGTGAGCGTGAGGACCCAGTCACTGCTGCCGTTCCTGCCGGGCATCCGGATCACCCAGCAGGTCACCGCGCCGGTGGAACGCTTCGTCCCGGCGACGGCACCGTGAAAGGAGGTGCGGTGAGCGAGCCCCTGAGGAGGGTGGGGGGGGGACCGCGAGCAGGGCAGCCTCGCTCTCGAGGCGGCCATCCTCGTGCCCGCGCTGGTGCTGTTCCTGCTGATCGTCATCGCGGCCGGGCGGGTGGAGACGGCCAAGGGCACGGTGGACGCGGCCGCCCGCGACGCCGCGCGCAGCGCGTCGCTGGCCCGCACGCCGGACGCGGCAAGGCAGGCGGCATCCGACGCGGCGGCGAAGTCGCTGGTAGAGGGGGGAGTGTCGTGCCAGAACCTGAGTCAACCCGTCGTGGACACCAACGACTTCGCCCCTCAGCCGGGCGTGACCGGATCGGTCACCGTGACGGTCAGCTGCACCGTCCTGCTGTCCGACCTCGCGGTTCGGGGACTGCCCGGAAGCGTCACCCTGAGCAGCGTCTTCACGTCCGTCGTCGACCGCTACCGCACCCGATGAGCGCACGACCGCGACCGGATGCGGACCGGGGCACGCTCTCGATCTTCGTCGCCATCTGCGCGACGGCGCTGCTGATGCTCGCCGGGCTCGTCCTCGATGGCGGCGGGCGGCTGCGCGCCATCGAGCACGCCGACGCTCTCGCCCAGGAGGCCGCGCGGGCCGGCGGCCAGCAGATCGACCAGGCCCAACTGCTGCAGGGCCACGGGCTCGTCCTCGACCAACAGCAGGCCGTCACGGCGGCCGACGACTACCTCAAGGGCAGGGGCGTGACCCCAACGGTCACCACCACGGCCACCACCGTCAAGGTGACGATCACGACGACGTACCACACCAGCCTGCTCGGACTGATCGGCCTCGACAACCTCACCGTGCACGGCGTCGGCCAGGCTCGCCTCGTCCCCGGCGTCAACGCCCCCGACCCCCTGCCCACCGCACCCTGACCCTGCCCCTGACCCACAGTCCCAGCCGACCCACGTAGTGGAGTAGTCCTGATGCTCCGTAACCTCTGCCGAGGCATGGCCGCGCTCGTCGCGCTCCTGCTGCTGCTCGCCGGGCTGCCCGCGCTGCTCGCCGTGGGCACGCTCGCGGTCACCAGGCAGGCCACGCCCCACGATGTCGGGCTGCTCGCCATGCTGACGCGGCCAGACGACGGCAACCTCTTCCTGTGGGCGCTGGTCGTCGTCGGCTGGAGCGCCTGGCTGTGCCTCGCCGCGTCGGTGGTCCTGGAGGTGCCCGCGCAGCTGCGGGGCCGTAGTGCCCGCCGGGTGCTGGCGCTGGGCTGGAGCCAGCGGATGGCGGGCAGCCTGGTCGGCGCGGTCCTGGCGCTGCTGCCCACGGCGGGGGCGGCGCTCGCCGCGACCCCGACGGCGGTGACGACCACGGTCGGGGTGCACGCACCGGTGGCCGTGACGGCAGCGCCGTCGACGGTTGCGCGTGCGGGCGGAGGCGCCGGAGTCGCAGCGGTGACGGACAAGGCCCCGCAGCCCACGTACACGGTCAAGGACGAGCGACCGGCCGACAGCCTGTGGAGCATCGCCGAGAAGGAGCTCGGTTCGGGGGCGCGCTGGCAGGAGATCGCCCGGCTGAACGAGGGCCGGGTGATGGACGCCTCCGGGCTCCGCTTCGAGGCGGACCGGCCGATCCGTCCCGGCTGGGTGCTGCTGATCCCGACTGACGCGGTGTCAGCCGGGCAGGTGCGCTCGGGGGCGGGGACGGTGGTCGTACAGGCGGGTGACACCCTGTCCGGGATCGCCGAGCAAGAACTCGGAAGCGCGGCGAAGTGGCCGGCGCTGTATGCGGCGAACAAGGGCGAGCAGGCGCCGGACGGGGTGCGGCTGGAGAATCCGGACGTGATCGAGCCGGGCATGGTGCTGACCTTGCCGGGGGCCGGTTCGGGTCAGCCGGGACCGGCGCCGAAGCCGCCGGTGGCCCCGCCGCCGACGAGCAATCCGCCGGTGACGGCTCCCTCGGTGGCAACCCCGCCGGTCGCGACCGCACCTGTCACGTCCCCGACCGCGACTCCTCCGCCCGCGAGCAGCGCACCCGTCACATCCCGGCCCGTGACCGCTCCGCCGGCGAGCAGCGCACCCGTCACGTCCGCGCCCGCGACCGCGCAGGCCGGCGCAGCGGCCCCCAGCGCTGGTAGCTCGGTCGGAGCGACCTCCTCGCCGCCACCGCCGTCGCCGCGCTCCTCTGCCTCAGTCACGTCCGGGGCGGGCGTTCTGCCACCGGCAGGGCCGCCGCCCTCCGCAGCGCTGCCTGCACCCGGTCGCGGGACCGGGCCGTCGCACGCCTCCGCTCTACCCGAGGGGGCGCTCCTCGGCGGAACCGCGCTGCTCGCCGCCGTCCTGCTGGGCGCTGTCGCCGTGCGCAGGAGCAGCCGGCCCCCGCACCCCGCCTCGCGTACCCGCACCCGAGCCCGGACCGGCCCGACCCCGGTCCCCGCCGCGCTGCTCGCTTCGCTCGCCTCGAGCGATCCGGCCACCACCCCCGCCGCCACCACCCCCGCCACCGCGTTCGAATCGGCGCTGGCCGCACGCCAGGACGCAGTGGGGCTGGACCTGCTGGACCGCGCGCTGCGCAGCCTGGCCGGCACCGCCGCAGGGGAGGGGCGCCGGCTGCCCGCACTGACGGCCGTGCGGATCACCCCCGCCCACACCGTGGAGCTGCACCTGTCCGTCCCCTCGGCCCCTATCGCACCGTTCCGCGCCGCGCACGCCTCCACCATCTGGTGGTGCACCGCGGACACCGATCAACTCCTCCCCGCGGCCGCTGCCGCCGCCGTCCCCGCGCCCTTCCCCGCGCTGGTCAGCCTCGGCACGGCCGCCGACGGCAGCACCGTACTGGTCGACCTGGAGGCGGTGCGCCTGCTGCATCTGTCCGGTCCGCCCACCGCCGTCGCGGACGTGCTGCGCACCCTCGCCCTGGAACTGGCCTTCACACCGCTCGCCGACGGCGTGAACGTCCACGTGGTGGGTGTGGGGGACGAGTTGGAGTTTGCCGCCGAAGGCCGCCTGCACGTCCATCCGACGCTGGAAGCCGCCGTCGCCGCAGTCGTCGCACGTGACCTGGTGGTACGCGGCGCATTGCTGGACGCAGGGGTCGGCACCCCTCGTGAGGCGAGGGGACGGGGCGTGGTGAGCGAAGCCTGGGCACCGGAGATCGTGTTGTGCGCGACCGCGCCGGGCGGTGGCACGCCGGAAACGCTGGGACGACTCCTGGACGCCAGACCGCGAGGCAGCGTCGCCGTGGTCACCGCCGCGCCGCCGCCCGGTGCGGGGCCCGTCGCCCGATGGACCCTGCCAGCGACCGGGATGACCCAACTGCCCGGGCTCGACATGAGCGTGGAGCTCCAGCGGCTGGACGACAGCGAGTACCGGCAGTGGCTCAGCCTGCTGGGGACGACCACCCCGCAGACGTCACCTTGGCCCGCCCGACCCCAACCGCTGTTCCGGGAGGATCCCGACCTCGACCTCGATCCCGACCACGAACCCGACTTCGTGCCGAAGCCCGCCGTCGCCCTCGCGCCCGCGCCCGCCCTCGCGCCCGCGCCGGAACCCGACCTCGCCCCCGCCCTCGACCCCTGGTCGCTCCGCAGCCCCTGGCGGGAACGTGACTCCCCGTCCGGGGCCGAAACCGGGACCAGCGTCGAGGCCGCCCACGAACTGACCCTGCGTCGACTCCGCGCCGGTGACCACCGGGGCGCGGAGGCCGCCGCGTTCGCCGGCCTGACCCCCGCTCCCGCGACCGAACTCCTGCACCGGGACCTGCTCTGCGTCTACGCCGACGCCGGGGCCACCGAGCAACTCCACAAGGCCGTCACCCGACTGGAGCGCCTTCCGGCCCGCACCGGCCGTCCGCTCGAACCGGAGACCCATGCGTTGATCGCCGAACTGCGGGGGACTGGTGGTGCCGCCTGAGCTCGACGGTAGGGTGTCGCAGCAGGATTGGGAGCAGAGGCGCGGCATTGACGGGGGTGGCGTGGTGACGGGCGAGGCGTTGTCCCTGGGCGAGAGCCCGCGCGGACGGGTGCTGGTGATCGAGGGCGGAAGCGGTCAGAGTGCCCGCCGCTTCCCGCCGCGCCCCGGTCGCCCCGCCCCCGCGCTGTCCGTGATCCTGTCCGCGATCTCCCCGCAGGTGCTGCTCGCGGCCGAGGCCGTCGACACCGTGCACCTCCCCGCAGCCACCGACGCCTCGGGCATCCTCGCGCATCTGCGCTCCGCCGTACGGCACCCGGGACCGCTGCTGGTGCACATCGGTGGCCACCTGGTCAGGGATCGGCGCACCGGCGGCGCTCAGCTCGACCTGGGCGGCTCGCACTTGCCCTGGCAGACCGTCATCGAGGAACTGCGGCTGCGGCCGGTGGAGACGACCTCGCTGGTGATCGCGGACCTCAGCGCCGAGGAGTCGCTGCTGCCGCCGCTGCGCGTCGTCCCCTCGCCGCTCGGAGCAGGACTGCCGTTGTGGGCGGCGGTGAGCCCGGACCCGCAGCAGGTGGGCACGTTCACCCGGGCCCTGGTCGAGGCCCTGCACGGCGGACGGCCCGGTGAGGGAGGCGCGCTGACGCCGGAACAACTGCACCAGCAGGTGCATTCGGTGCTGCGCCCCGAGGTGCTCCTGGTGGTCTCGCACGGCCCCGGCTCGCAGGTCTTCCGCAACACGGCCCGCCGCCTCGAAGCGAGGCGCCCGCAGCTGCCCCTGCCCGGGAAGCCGCTGCCCGGGAGGCCGGAGCCCGGCACGCTGGAGTTCGAGACCATGCAGTTCGACTCGACGCACATCGCGGCACCGCCGTCCGACGCGCCTCCGTCCGATCTGCCTCCGTCCGACCCGCCCCCGTTCGACCTGCCACCGCCCCCGGTGCACCCGCCGACGGTCCATCTCACCGCGCTGGAGGACTACCAGCAGGCCATCGCCGTGATCGTCGCCGCCGCCGACGCGGGCGAGCACGCCCGGGCGTCGGCCTTCGCCTGCGAGCTGGAACGTGAGGCCGTCACCGCCCACGGTCCGGACGCGGATCTGTCGCTGCAGGTCCGCCAGGTGCGCGCGCATGTGTCCAGGCTGGCGGGACAGCAGGCCGACGCCGCGGACCAGTACCGCGCCGTCGCTCTCAGCCTGCTCGGCACCCGGGGCGCGGACGATCCGGAGACCCGGCAGGCCGCCGCGAACGCCGAGGCATGCTGGCGCGCGATCGAGGACGACGCCGAGGCCCGACGCCTCGGGCCCGACCTGCTCGCGCTGCGCCGCGACGTCCCCGACGAGCGCCGCCTGCGCGCGGTGGAACGGCACCTGGCGCGCCTCGACGAGTTCCTGGTCAGCCGGTAGAGCCCAGCGAACGCTGGAACGCGAACGGCCATTGGTGGGCCGGTCGGGCGAGCAGCCCCTCGGGCGGGGTGGGCAGCCGACCGGGCGTGCTGCCGGGGGTGCGCAGGATCACCACGACGCGGTCGTCGGCCGCGGTGTAGACGTCGGCGCTGCCACCGGGCGGGGCGGGAAGGTCCCCGACCCACTCCAGCAGTTCGGGCATGCGCCCGGGCGCCGCGCGGACCTCCCACATCACGGTGTCGTGCGTCGTCGGGCCGGCCGCGTCGGAAGTCACCATGGGGAGGGAGCGTAGTCCTTGAGGAAGCAGCCGTAGAGGTCCTCGCCCTGCTCGCCGCGCACGACCGGGTCGTAGACCCGGGCCGCGCCGTCGACCAGGTCCAGCGGGGCGTGGAAGCCCTCGTCGGCGAGGCGCATCTTGTCCGGGTGCGGGCGCTCGTCGGTGATCCAGCCGGTGTCCACGGCGGTCATCAGGATGCCGTCCTGGTCCAGCATCTCCTGGGCGCTGGTGCGGGTGAGCATGTTCAGCGCGGCCTTGGCCATATTGGTGTGCGGGTGCCCCGGGCCCTTGTAGCCGCGGCTGAACTGGCCCTCCATCGCCGACACGTTCACCACGTACTTGCGGCGGGCAGCCGACGCCGCCATCGCCGGGCGCAGCCGGCTGACCAGGATGAACGGGGCGGTGACATTGCACAGCTGCACTTCGAGCAGCTCGATGGGGTCGACCTCGTCGACCTTCTGGCTCCAGCTGTTCACCGGGTCCAGGTCGGGGACCAGCCCTCCCGCGTCGATGGCGGTGCCGGCCTCGATCAGCGCGGGCGCGGCGGAACCGCTGGTCAGCGCGAGAGCGGTCAGTGCCTGGGCGCTGAGCGCGCCCTGCTGGCCGCGGGTCTGGCTGGGCAGCGCGGGCTGGCGGCTGAGGTCGAAGCCGCCCAGCACCAGCGCCTCGGGGAGCTCGCCCGCGGGCAGCGGTGCGCTCTCGGCGGTGATCAGCTCCGCGTAGGCCTGTGCGGAACGGCGGACCGTCTGCGCGGCGTTGTTGATCAGGATGTCCAGTGGTCCCTGCGCCGCCACCGACTCGGCCAGCGCGATGACCTGGGAGGGGTCGCGCAGGTCGATGCCGACGATGCGGAGCCGGTGCAGCCACTCGGCGCTGTCCGGCATCGCGGTGAAGCGGCGGATCGCGTCGTTGGGGAAGCGGGTGGTGATGGTGGTGTGGGCACCGTCACGCAGCAGCCGCAGCGCGATGTACATGCCGATCTTGGCCCGGCCGCCGGTGAGCAGCGCGCGACGGCCGGTCAGGTCGGTACGGGCGTCGCGGCGGGCGCGGTTCTCGTGCGCGCAGGGCTGGCACAGCTGGTGGTAGAAGGCGTCGACCTCGACATACCGGGTCTTGCAGATGTAGCACGAGCGGGGGCGCTCGAGCACGCCCGCGATGGGTCCGCTGGTCTCCGTGGTGAGCTGCAGGCCCTGGGTCTCGTCGTCGATCCGGTTGGCCGCCCCGGTCGCTGTGGCCTCGGTCACGGCGCGGTCGTTGGCGGTCTTGGCGGCCCGGCGCTCCTGGCGGCGGCGCTGCTTCACCTGCCGGTAGAGGCCGGAGGTCGCGCGGCGCACGGCAACGGCGTCCGGGTGGTCCAGCGGCAGTTCGTCGAGCTCGGCGAGGACGGCCAGGACCAGCTTCATCCGCTCCGGTTCGATGCCGGGAACGTCCTCGGTGAGGGTCGTGCCGTCGCCGTGAGGTCCTGCGTTCATGCCGCTGCCGTTCCGTGGATCAGGGGAGGTGAGGGGTGATGCTGCCAACTGCGACACCCTACGCAGCCGAGCGCCGTACGCCAAACGGCGCACACGTTCGACGGAGTGCTCGGTCGAGGGCGCGCATGTTCAGCGAGGACCGGGGCAGGCGGCGTTCAGGAGGTTGATACTCATGGGACCGATACTTCTCGTCCTGCTGTTGGCCCTGATCCTCGGGGGCCTCGGCTTCGCCGTGCACGTGCTCTGGTGGATCGCTGTGATCGTCCTGGTGCTGTGGCTGCTGGGCTTCGCTATGCGGAGCACCAGTGGCGGCGGGGCCCGGGGCCGCTGGTACCGATGGTGACCGTACGGGCCGTGGTGACGACGCCGCGCGTGTGAACGGGACGCGCGTGCGAACCGGATGAGGGGGCGGACCTGCCGCGATCGGCGGGTCTGCCCACTCGCCGTGCACCCGATCGGCCCGCCCGCCGAGCGCTGTGTGGCGGGCCGGCGCACGATGGTGGCATGGCGAATAATCAGATGACGTTCCGAGTCAACAAGCGACTGCTTGCCACCGGAGCCGTGCTCACCGGCACGGGGGCGGTGCTGGGGCTGGTCGGCACCGCGGTCGCGATGACCGCGCTGGCGACCGCGGGTCGCGGCTGGGTCCAGCAGTGGGAGACCCCGCCGACCGAACTCGCGGCCCGCACCCTGCGGCAGGCCAAGCAGGCATCCCAGGCAGGCGTGGACGCCTGGCGCAGCCAGGCCCAGTAGCCCGGGAGCCGCGTTTCCGCCGTCGGCGGACTTCTTCCGCCGTCGGCGGACAGGTCTTCCCTGCGCTCAGCCGACCAGCTGACACTCGGTCACATGAGACTTCTGGTGATCGGTGGTTCCGTCTTTCTCGGGCAGGCGTTCGTGCGCGAGGCCCTGGCCCGCGGATGGGAGGTGACGACCTTCAACCGCGGCCGGTCCGGCCAGGACGAACCGGGCGTGACCGCCGTCCAGGGCGACCGGGAGCAGTCCGACGACCTGGAGCGCCTCGCCGCCGCGGGTCCCTGGGACGCGGTCGTCGACGTCTGCGGCTACACGCCGCGCGTGGTCGGCGCGTCCGTGGCCGCCCTGGCCAAGTCCGCCGGGGCTTATCTGTTCATCTCCTCGATCAACGCCTACCCGGGCTTTCCGGCCGTGCCCGTGGACGAGGACTCCCCCCGCCACGAGTGCGCTCCGGACGCCGGCCCCGAGGACGGCGACTACGGCGTGCTCAAGGTGGGCTGCGAGCGCGCCGTCACCGAGGGCTTCCCCGGGCGCACGCTGGTCGTGGAACCCGGGCTGATCATGGGGCCGGGCGACCGTGCCCGACGGCTCGCGGTCTGGCTGCGTCGTGCGAGTCAGGGCGGACGCATGATCGCCCCTGGGGCGCCCGACCGTGAGATGCAGCTCATCGACGCCCGAGACATCGCCGTTTTCGGCCTGGACCGGATCGTCGACGGGAGCACCGGGACGTACCTCACCAGCGGCACTCCCGCGAACACCACCTGGGGCGAGTACCTCGGCACCTGCGTCGAGGTGACCGGGGGCAAGGCCGAACTGGTGTGGGTGGACGACCAGTTCCTGCTGGAGCACGGGGTCGAGCCCTGGGTGGAACTCCCGCTCTGGGCCCCGGACAACGAGGAGTTCGCCGCAGTCTGGAAGCCCTCCTCGGCGAAGGCGGTCACCGCCGGGCTCCAGTGCCGACCGGTCACCCAGTCGATCCGCGACACCGCCGCCTGGCTCTTCGCTCCGGGTGGCCTGGAGGAGGCCTTCGGCGTCCACCACCGCATGACCGACCATCAGCTCCTCACCCCGGAGCGCGAGCAGCAGCTCCTCGCGGACTGGGACGCCCGCGGCTGAGGCGGCGGCCGTCTCAGCGACTGAGGAGCAGACCACCGAGAGCCACCGCGACCGCGACGCCACCGGCGATCTCGGCCGCGGTGGCCGCGGTGACCGCGAACAGCGCCAGAGGCCAGAAGAGGATCAGGAACGCGGCCAGGGCCACTGCTAGTGCCAGGGACCAGGAGACGCCTGGGCTGTGGGTGCTGCGCTGGTAGGCGGCGATGGTGCCGACAAGGGTGGTGGCGATGACGGCCAGGAGGATGCAGAGGAAGACTGCGGCAGCCGCGTTCTGACCGTTGCTCACGGATGGCTGATGGTGCATATACAGAGCGTAGCGACGGTGCGGGTTCCTCGTGTGGCAAATCGGACACTTCCCTCCCAGGAGGGTTCGGATCCTCTCAAAGAATCACACACAGTTCGCCCGGATCTCCGAGTCGGGGGAGGGCTAACCGCCGTAGCGGGCGCGCAGCTCGCGCTTGAGCACCTTGTGGCTCGGGCCCAGCGGGTACGAGTCCACGAACTCGACCCGGCGCGGGTACTTGTGCTTCGCCAGATGCTCCTTGGACCAGTCGATGATCTCCTGCGCACTCGGCTGCGGCTCGGCCGCGCGGTCCAGGACGAGGACCGCGCAGACCTCCTCGCCGTGCAACTCGTCGGCGAGGCCGATCACCGCCGCCTCGGCGACGGCCGGGTGCCGCAGCAGCGCCTCCTCGACCTCGCGCGGGTAGACGTTGTAGCCGCCCCTGATCACGATGTCCTTCTTGCGGTCCACGATCGAGATGAAGCCGTCGGCGTCCCGCGTGCCCAGATCCCCGGTACGGAACCAGCCGTCGACCAGGGCCTCGGCGGTCGCCTCCGGGCGGCCCAGGTAGCCGAGGAAGACGTTGTGGCCGCGCACCACGATCTCGCCCAGCTCCCCGGCGGGCAGCAGTTCGATCCGCTCCTCCAGTTCGGGCCGGGCGATCTCCACGTCCACGCCCCACACCGGGTGGCCGACCGTCCCGGCGCGGGTCCCGAAGTCGGGCTGGTTCACCGAAGCCGTCGGCGAGGTCTCCGACAGGCCATAGCCCTCCCACACGCTCGTCCCGAACACGGCGTCGAAGCGCTCCAGTACCGGCACCGGCAGCGAGGCGCCGCCGGAGATGCACAGCCTGAGCTGCGGCAGTGCCGGGGCCGACTTCGCGGCCTCCAGCAACGCGATGTACATCGTCGGCACCCCGTGGAAGGTGTTGACGCCCTCCCGCACCATCAACTCCAGTGCCCGCGCCGCGTCGAAGCGCGGCAGCAGCACCAGCGTGGCCCCGCCGCGCCAGGTGGAGTTCATGCTGACGGTCTGGCCGAAGGTGTGGAACAGCGGCAGCGCGCCGAGGGCGACGTCCGTCGGCTGGACGTGGTTCGCGTCGAAGGCGTTGACGGTGGCGTTCATCACCAGGCTGAGGTGGCTCAGGATCGCGCCCTTCGGCCGGCCCGTCGTGCCGCTGGTGTAGAAGACCACGGCCGGGTCCTCGGGCTGCCGGGCCACGAAGTGCGCCAGCGGCTGCACCCGCTGCGCCAGCTCCTCCAACCGGCCGAGCGCCCCGGGCACGGGCACGTCCGGACCGACCGTCACCAGCGGCACGTTCGCGGGGGCGGCCGCGTCGGCGGCGACCGCGGCCGTCGCGATATGACTGACCAGCACCGACGCGCCGCTGTCCCGCAGGACGTAGCCGACCTCCTCCGCGGTGAGCAGCAGATGCACCGGCACCACTACTCCGCCCGCCGCGAGGATCGCGTAGTAGGCGCGGGGGAACTCGGCGACGTTGGGCGCCATCAGTGCCACCCGGTCGCCGGGGCGCACGCCCAGCTCGACCAGTGCCGCGGCCTGGGCCAGGGACTGCCGCCAGAGTTCGGCGAAGCTGAGCCGGGTGTCGCCCTCGACCAGGGCGAGGCTGTCCGGCCTGCGGCGGGCGTTCTCGGCCAGGATGGAGGCAAGGGAAAGCGTCATTGCTTGAGGACTCCGAAGGCGTGGGGTGGTTGCCGTGGGGCGGGAGGTCAGCGGGCTCCGCCGTTGACGTACAGGGTCTGGCCGCTGACGTACGAGGAGTCCTCGGAGGCGAGGAAGGCCACCACGGAGGCGATCTCCTCCGGCTGCCCGACGCGTCGCAGCGGCGTGCGCTCGGCGGCGAGTTCCTGGTGCTGCTCGGCGGTCGCGCCGACTCGCTCGGCGGTGGCGGCGGTCATCGAGGTAGCGATGTAACCGGGGGCGACGGCGTTCACGTTGATGTTGAACGGGCCGAGTTCAATGGCCAGGGTCGCGGTCAGTCCCTGGATGCCGGCCTTGGCGGCGGCGTAGTTGGCCTGGCCCCGGTTGCCCAGCGCGGAGCGCGAGCTCAGCGAGACGATCTTTCCGTACTTCTGCTTGCACATGTACCGCTGGGCGACGTGCGAGCAGTTGTAGGCGCTGGTCAGGTTGACCGTGATGACGGCGTCCCAGTCGGCCTTGGGCATCTTGAAGAAGAGGTTGTCGCGGGTGATCCCGGCGTTGTTGACCAGGATGTGAATGCCGCCCAGTTCCGCCGCGACCTGTGCGAACACGGCCTCGACGGCGTCGTAGTCGGCGACGTCGCAGCCGTAGGCCCGCGCGGTACCGCCCTTGGCGGTGATCGCGTCCACGGTGGCCTGGGCGCGTTCGGCGGTGAGGTCGACGACGGCGACGGTTGCGCCCTCGTCGGCGAGTCGCTGCGCGGTGGCCGCGCCGATGCCCTGGGCCGCGCCGGTGACGACGGCGACTTTGCCGGTGAAACGGGTCATGAAGTGCTCCAGTGCAGAAGGCAGTTAGGCAGGTAAGCAGATGGTCAGGTGGTCAGGAAGGTGGGAAGGGCCTAGGGGGGCGGCGTCAGTCGCGGTCGACGAGCACGGCCGTGCCCTGCCCCACGCCGACGCACATGGTGGCCAGGCCGCGCTGCGCACCGGTACGGCCCATCCGGTGCAGCAGCGTGGTGAGGAGGCGGGCGCCCGACGCACCCAGCGGGTGGCCCAGGGCGATGGCGCCGCCCTGCGGGTTGACCAGCTCGGGGTCGACGCCCAACTGCCGCACGCAGGCCAGCGCCTGTGCGGCGAACGCCTCGTTGAACTCGGCCGTGTCCAGGCCCTCGACGCTGCGCCCGGTGCGGTCCAGCACCCGCCTCACGGCCGGGACCGGGCCGATGCCCATCACGTCGGGGTTCACTCCGGCGCTCGCCCCGGCCACGTACCGCCCGAGCGGTTCGAGGTCCAGCGAGCGCAGCGCCTCCTCGCTGACCAGCAGCAGGCCCGCCGCGCCGTCGTTCATCGGCGAGGCGTTGCCCGCCGTGACCGTGCCGCCCTTGCGGAACACCGGCTTGAGCGCGGCCAGCTTGTCCAGCGTGGTGTCGGGACGGATCGACTCGTCCTCGCTGACGACGGTTCCGTCGGCCAGCGTGACGGGAACGATCTCGGCGTCGAACAGGCCGTCCTTGCGGGCGGACGCGGCCCGCTGGTGGCTGCGCAGCGCGAAGGCGTCCTGCTGCTCACGGGTGACGTGGTAGCGGACGGCGACCTCCTCGGCGGTCTCGCCCATGGACAGCACGCCGTGCAGCTCGTGCATCCGCGGGTTGGTCATCCGCCAGCCAAGCTTGGTGTCAAAGATCTCCTGGTTGTGCTGCAGCGCCGTCTCGGCCCGGGGGAGCACGAAGGGGGCGCGGCTCATCGACTCGGAGCCGCCCGCGAGGACGATGTCCGCCTCGCCACTCCCGATGGCTCGCGCGGCGGCGGTGACGGCCTCCAGGCCGGAGGCGCACAGCCGGTTCAGGGTCGCCCCCGGCACGGAGTCGGGGATTCCGGCGAGCAGCACGGCCATCCGGGCCACATTGCGGTTGTCCTCGCCGGACTGGTTGGCGGCGCCCCAGTAGACGTCGTCGATCCTGGCCGGATCGAGGGCGGGCACGCTGTCGAGGACCGCCCGCACCGCCGCGGCGGCGAGGTCGTCGGGGCGCACGGAGGACAGTGCGCCGCGCAGCCGGCCGACGGGGGTGCGCCGGGCGGCGGCGAAGTAGACAGGACGCATGATGACTCCTGGTCAGAAGGCTTGGCGTCAGAAGGCGTTGACGCCGGTGAGGGCGCGGCCGATGAGCAGTTTCTGGATCTGGCTGGTGCCCTCGTACAGGGACATCACCCGGGCGTCGCGGACGTACTTGCCGACGGGGTACTCGTCGACGAAGCCGTACCCGCCGAAGACCTGCAGGGCGGTGTTGGACGCCTTCACCGCGGCTTCGGAGGCGTACAGCTTGGCGACGGAGGACTCGGTGGCGAACGGCAGTCCGCGTTCGATCAGGTCGGCGACACGCCACACCAGCAGCCGGGCGGCGTCCAGCTCGACCTTGATGTCGGCGAGCATCTCCTGCACCAGCTGGTGCCCGGCGATGGGCCGGCCGAACTGCTCGCGCTGAGTGGCGTACCCCACTGCCGCGTCCAGGGACGCCTGGATGATGCCGACGCAGCCCGCCGCGACGGACATCCTGCCCTTGGCGAGGGCGGCCATGGCGACGGTGAAGCCCTTGCTCTCGTCGCCGAGCATGGCGCTGTGCGGGACGCGAACGCCGTCGAAGGCGAGCTCGGCGGTGGGCTGGCCGCGCAGGCCGAGCTTGCCGTGGACGGTGGTGCGGGTCAGGCCGGGGGTGTCGGTCGGGACCAGGAAGGCGCTGACGCCCTTGTGGCCCTTCCGCTCGGGATCGTCGCCGCCGGTGCGGGCGAAGACGAGCGCGACCTCGGCCCAGGTGCCGTTGGTGATGAACATCTTGGCGCCGTCGATCACCCAGTCGTCGCCGTCTCGCACGGCGCGGGTGGTGAGGTTGCCCGCGTCGGATCCGGTGCCCGGCTCGGTGAGCGCGAAGCAGCCCAGGGCCTCGCCGGAGGTGAGCCGGGGAAGCCAGTGCCGCTTCTGGGCCTCGGTGCCGTAGTGGGCTATCGACTTGGCGACCAGGCCCAGCGAGACGGACACCAGGCCGCGCACCGAGGAGTCACCGCGCCCGAGCTCCTCGGTGACCAGGACGTACGCCAGGTGGTCGCCGCCGGAGCCGCCGTATTCTTCGGGGATGGTCAGACCGAGGAAGCCCAGCGCGCCCAGCTTCTTCACGATGCCTCGGTCGACCTGTTCCGCGCGGTCCCAGGCGGTGGCGTGGGGCACGATCTCGCGGTTGACGAAGTCGGCCGCCAGCTCGCGCACTGCGGCCTGCTCTTCGGTGAGCTCGAGGTTCACGGGGGTCCTCACGGTCCTCTACGGACATGCTGTGCGGGTGGTGCACCAGCGATCCGGCGATAAACTAGCGCTGCAAGTTTTTGGACTCTAACCCGGCCCCGAGCACCTTGGGAAGTGTGCTGTGGGCCACCTCTCGAACGGAGGCGTGCCGTGGCCCGCCCGCGCAACCCGCTGCTGAGCCGCGAGCGCATCGTCGCCGCCGCTCTGCGGCTCGTGGACGCCGAGGGGCTCGCGGCTCTGTCCACCCGCAGGCTCGCCGCGGTGCTCGGCGTGAGCGGCCCCTCGCTCTACAACCACTTCGCCACCAAGGACGCTCTGCTGGACGCCGTGGTCGACGAGGTGGTCGGCGAAGTCGACCTGTCGATGTGGGAGTCCGTCGGCTCCGGAGACTGGGCGGGCGCGCTGCGCCACTGGGCCCGCTCCTACCGGGCGGCCCTGGTCGCCCACCCCAACCTGGTCCCGGTGCTCGCGCAGGGTCCGGGACGGCGCGCGAACGCCCTGCGTCTGGCCGACGTGGTCTTCGGCGGACTGGTCGACGCGGGCTGGCCGCGCGGCGAGGCCACCCGGATAGGCGCCCTGATGCGGTACTTCGTGTTCGGGTCCGCCCTGGGTTCCTTCGCGGCCGGGTTCGTGGACGACGAGCAGATATACGCCGCCGAGTACCCCCACCTCGGCCAGGCCCACCTGCTGGCCGAGCACCAGCGGAGCATCGACGAGGGCGCGTTCGAGACCGGACTCACCGCGCTGGTCGAGGGCCTCGCACTGCAGTACCGGCGAGCGGGCTCAACCCGTCCATGACCTCAAGCTGTCCGTGACCTCAAACCGTCGGTGACCTCAAGCCGTCGGTGACCTCAAGCCGTCCGTGACGGGGAGCAGGTGCCCGCGAGGTCCACGCAGACCGATCCACGGGCCCTGCGCAGCAGCGCCTGCTGCGCAGGGGAGGGCGCGCCCACCGCTGCCGTGACGACGTAGTCGATCTGGTCGGGGGCCGCGAACATGCTGAGCGAGGTGCTGCCGCACTGCGCGGCCGTGGCCAGCACGCAGGTGCGGGCGGCCGACTGGACCAGGGCGCGGCGCGCGTCGCAGTCGGCGAGGCTGTCGGTGGTCGCCCCCTTCGAGCTGTCCAGACCGGTGCAGTCGAAGAAGGCCAGTTCGAGGCGCATGCTGCGGAGCACCATCGCGGTGACCGGGCCGTGCAGCATGTCGTCCGAGATGTCGTGGTAGCCGCCGGTGAGAATCACGGTCGGCCGGTCCCTGGAACGGCTGGAGCGGCTCAGAACGGCCGCCGTCAGCAGCGAGTTGGTGACCAGGGTCAGACCCGGGAGCTCGCGCAGGTGCGCGGCGAGCTTGTGAATGGTCGGGCCGCCGGACAGGCCGATGGTCATGTGGGCCCGGGCTGTGTGCGCGGCGGCCGCTGCGATGGCCACCTGCTCGGCGGTGGCCCCCGTGCCAGGCGCCGACGGGCGGCGGCTGTGCCCTCGCGCGGCTCCCGCTGCCGCCCCGGAGCCGGTCCCCACCGCCGCTCCGGGGCCGCCGGCCGCGCTGCGCACCCGCACCGTGTGCCCCTGTCCCGCCAGCACGCCCAGGTCCCGGCGTACCGTCGCCTCCGAGACGCCCAACCGCCGCGCCACGGCGGCGATATCCACCGACTCGTGTGCGCGGGCTTCGGCGAGTATCGCCTCCTGCCGCTGCCTGGCCAGCACTCTTGGGCCCCCTGTCGGTTCCTGGTCGTCCGCGAGGTCAGGTCGTTCAGTCAGGTCGTGCGGCCGGATCGCCGGTCAGCCCTTGCTCGAACCGAGCGACAGACCCGCGATGAACTGCTTCTGCAGCAGGACGTACACCACCAGGGTCGGCACTGCCGCGATCAGCGCCGCGGCAGCGATCAGGTTCTGGTCGCTGACGAACTGGCCCTGCAGGTTGGCCAGCGCGGAGGTCACCGGTCGCTTGTCCCCCGAGGACATCAAGGTGATGGCCCAGAAGAAGTCGTTGTAGATCCAGGTCGTCAGCAGCGTGGCCAGGGCCGCCAGCGCGGGGCGGCACAGCGGTAGCGTCAGCTTCCAGTACCGGGTCCACAGACCGGCCCCGTCGACCAGCGCCGCCTCGTACATCTCCTCCGGGATCGACTTCATGTAGTTACTGAGCACGAAGACGCAGAAGCCCAGTTGGAAGGCCACGTTGATGAGGATCAGGCCGACTGTGGAGTTGTAGAGCAGACCACTGCCGGCCAGGAAGGACGGCAGCGGGATCTGCAGGTAGAGCCGGTACAGCGGGGTGATGATGACCTGCTGCGGCAGCAGGTTCCCGGCCGTGAACAGGATCAGCAGGGAGATGTTGACCTTCACGTTGACCCGCGTCAGTACGAAGGCCACGCCCGACGCCAGCAGCAGCACGATGACCACCGCCGGGACGGTGATCAGCACCGAGTTCCAGAAGAAGTGCAGCATGCCCGACTGGCTCCAGGCATCCGTGAAGTTCTTCAGCGTGAGGTGGTGCGGCAGCGAGACATAGCCGTACTTCTGGGTCTCCGCGTACGGCCGCACCGCGATGTACAGGGCGAAGGCGATCGGCAGCAGCCACAGCACCGAGGCGCTGATCAGGAACAGCTGGGAGGCGATCTGGCCCCAGGGCCGAGGCTTGGAGCGCTGTTTGCTGCCGGGCTGCGCCGTGACCCGGGGAAGGGTGTCGGTGGTCATCGCACATCCTTTGGTGCAGCCTCACGGCGGAACGTCTGGTACAGGAAGATGCTGATCGGCACGAGGGAGATCACCAGGAGCACCACACCCAACGCGGAGCCGAAGCCCACTCGTTGGGTCTCGCCGACGATGTTGGAGGTCACCAGCACCGAGAGCAGCTCCAGGCCGTTGATCCCCTTGTTGGTGATGTAGACCAGGTCGAAGGCGCGCAGCGACTCGATGACGGTGACCACCATGATGACGATGTTGATCGGCTTCATCACCGGGAAGACCACGTGCCAGAACGACTGCCAGGCGTTCGCGCCGTCGACCACGGCGGCCTCGCGCAGCGAGGGGTCCACCGCCTTGAGCCCGGCCAGGTAGAGCACCATCACATAGCCGGCCTGCCGCCAGGTGGCCTCGACCAGGACGGCCCACAGGTTGAGATGCGGGTTGCCGAGCCAGTCGATGGCGTTGCTGTTGCCGTTGCGCCCGATAACGGTGTTGATCAGACCGTAGTTCTGGGAGTACATGAACTCCCAGATGATGCCGATCAGGGCGAGGGACAGCATCACCGGCAGGAAGAGGATGCTCTGGTACATCCGGCTGCCCTTGATGCCCCGGTCGATGAGCACGGCGAAGAGCATGCCCAGCGGGGTGGCGAGCAGGATGAAGACGGCGAGCCAGATCAGGTTGTGCCGGACCGCGGGCCAGAACTCCGGGTAGATCGTGGCGGCCTGGTGGTAGTTCTGCACCCCGTACAGGCAGCCGTTGTTGACGATCGAGGGAACGTTCGGCAGGCATGCCTTGGTGTGCAGGCCGCCGACGCCGTTCCACTTGGTGAACGACAGCAGCACGGTGGCCAGCGCCGGGAACCAGATGAAGGCCAGGTCGAGGAGCAGTGGCACGCCGAGCAGCAGCGCGACGACGATCCGGTCGCGCTTGGAGAGCTGGCGCACCCCCCGGCGGCGGCGGACCTTGGTCGCCGCCGCCGGGGTGCGCGCGTCAGTCGCGGAACTCATGAAGTGTAGATCGCCTTCGCCTGGTCCTCGGCACTCTTCTGCAGGGTCGCGATGTTGGCCGTGCTCGGGTCGTCGATGAACTTCTGGATGATGGCGATCATGGCGGTGGCCATCGCCGGGTCGGCGTCGCGGTCCATGAACTGGGCGACGGCCTTGCACTTGGCGATCTCCGCGACCGACTTGGTCTGGATGGCGTCGTAGCTCGGCACGCTCAGGCCGGTGGCCAGGCCGACGTCCCACATGTCGGTCTTCAGGAAGCCGGTCTCGGCCGCCCCGGTGCCGATGTACTCCAGGATGGCCTTGGCGGCGTCGACGTTCTTGGCCTTCTTGCTGAGCATGAAGCCGTCCGTGGGCGCGTCCATGTAGTCGGTGCCGTAGGCCGGGTTGATCTCGGGGAAGACGAAGAAGTCCAGGTCGGCCAGGTTGGCCTTGTCGGTGACGTACTGCTGGGCCACCTGGTTGGTGCCCTGGTAGATCATCCCGGCCTGCTTGGTCTCCAGTGCCTTCGCGGCGTCCTGCCAGATCCGGCCGTTGGCGCCGGTCTGCACATACGGCATCAGCTCCGCCCAGTGCTGGAACACCTGGGTCACACCCGGGTCGGTCCACGGGATCTGGTGCTTCATCAGCTTGATGTGGTAGTCGTAGCCGTTGATGCGCATGTTGAGGATGTCGAAGGTCCCCAGCGCGGGCCAGCCGTCCTTGTCGGCGAAGGCGATCGGGATGATCCCGTCGGCCTTCATCTTCTTGGCCAGGGCCAGGTACTGGTCCCAGGTGGTGGGGACGGTGTAGCCCTTGGCCGCGAACACGCTCTTGTTGTAGAAGACGACCCACGGGTAGTTGTAGATCGGGACCAGGTACTGGTGGCCGTCCAGGCCCGTCGACAGCTGCTTGGCGGCCGTACCGAAGTTGCCGCCGATCTTGGCCCACACGTCGTCGATCGGCAGGGCCAGGCCCTGCGCGGCGAAGTACTGCATGCGGTATCCGGCGAACCAGGTGAACAGGTCGTCCGGGGTGCCCTGAAGGTAGCTGGTGATGTTGGTCTGGAAGGTGTTGTGGTCGACCGTGTTGATCTTTATCTGGGATCCGGTCGCCGCTGTCGCCGCGCCGCAGAGGGAGGCGAAGGCCGCCTTGATGGCCGGGTCGGAGTAGTTGGACCCGAAGGTCACCGATCCGCCCGCCGCCGACGAGCCTGAGGACCCGGTGCTCGGCTTGCTGGAGCTGGACCCCGAGCTGCTACAGGCAGTCAGCAGACCGCCGCCGACGACGGAGAGTCCGGCCGCCCCGGCCAGACCCCTGAGCAGGGTTCGTCGGCTCGGAGACATCCCGGCGACATTGGTACCCGACGAGCCGACGTCCGACATGGTGCCTCCATGGGGAGTGGGTGGAGTGCTCTGGCGCGGAGAGGCGAAACGGAACATGAACGCGCACGGCGTTCAGGTTCGCGCGACGAGTGCGGCAGGGGGCGGGCGTTGCGGCTGTGCGAATGTTGCTCAGGGGGCCTGCCAGCACCAATCGGTTTCCAACAGAAGTCACCAGGATGAAACGTTGTCTCGACCGCACGGGTAGTTCTACGGCAGATGAATGGGGGCGTCAACGCCCTGTTCCTGATGCGTTGCGAGACCGTGATGTCCACGCAGGGCCGATGTCTGTCGGTTCGTGTCCGTTTCGGTGCGTCAGAGACGATGCGAGCGTCGATGATGGGGCGAGGCCCGGTGGCGGCGGACACCGCGCACATGATCGAACGCGTTGACGCAATACGCACCAACCGCCGACCCTTACTGTCCTGGGCCGTTCAGCTCGCAGGCGCCCAGGGGTCAGCGCCCCGCCGTAGAAAGGCGGGCCGCAGTTCAGCATCCGGCGGGTCGTACGAGCGGTGGAAGACCGCGGTGGCCGAACCCGACAGCGGCGGCACGATCCAGCTCCAGTCCGCAGGCACGGAGCGCCCGTGCCGCCGCTCGCGTTCGATGTGGGAGATGAAGCGGGACGACTCGGTGTGGTGGTCCGCGATGGTCACTCCCGCCTCCTGGAAGGAGTGCAGTACCGCGAGGTTCAGCTCCACCAGGGCGCGGTCCCGCCAGAGGTTGCGGTCGCTCGCCGTGTCCAGGTCGAACAGTGCGGCGACGGCGGGCAGCAGGTCGTAGCGGTCCGCGTCGCCGAGGTTGCGCGACCCTATCTCGGTGCCCATGTACCAGCCGTTGAACGGCGCCGCCGGGTAGCTGACCCCGCCGATCTCCAAGGTCATGTCGGACACCGCGGGCACGGCGTACCAGCGCAGCCCGAGCCCGGCGAAACCCGAGTGGTGCGGATGCCGCAGCGGCACCTCCAGGACGGCGTCGTCCGGCAGCTCGTAGAACTCCGGCGAACGGTCCGGCGCGGCCTGCACCAGCAGCGGCAGCACGTCGAAGTCCTCCTTGCCGCCCTTCCAGCCCAGTTCCCTGGCCAGAGCCAGCCGCTTCTCGCTGCGCGGGTCGTCGGCGTAGCGCACCAGCTGCTCGCCGAGCAGCCGCGCCGCCGGACGACCGGGCCGGTCCGGGGCGAAGACGCTGACCACGGGCCGGAGCCGACCGCCGTTGCCGGCCACCCGAAGATGCTCGAAGCACTGCTCGGCGATGTCGTCCGGGTGCCGCAGATGCCGCAGGTCACGCACCACCAGGCTGCGCCAGTACAGCCGGCCGATGCAGCGGGCGGCGTTGCGCCACGCCACCCGGGCCCCGAAGGCCAGCTCCTCGGGCGTGTGCTCGTACGTCCCGTGCGCCTCGACGGCGGCACGGACCTCGCGCAGCCGGCGCTCGGGGTCACCGGACTCCGGGTCCTCACTGGCGAACTGACGGATGAACGTTTCCGCGGCGTCCAGCTTGGCGGTGAGCGCGGGCGGACGGCGGCGGGTGAAGACGGTGCGTTGGAGCCTCACAGGTACATCCCTCCCGCACCATGGGTACCGCAGGTGACCGTCCGGGCGCGGAGAGTACCGGAATGTTCGCGCGGGCGCGGTCGCGCGCGGCTACCCTGTCGTGCGGTCTGCCCTCGCTGCGCCGCCCTCTGTACACGCCTGGACCCGCCACGCCTGTACCCGCCCTCCGAGCGGCCCGGCCGTAGACTTCCGCCATGCTCAAAGCCGACCGGATCGCGCGCATCCTTGACCATGTGGCCTCGGCCGGAAGCGCGGACGTGCACGAGCTCAGCGCACTTCTGGGCGTCTCCGGCGCGACCGTCCGGCGCGACCTGCAGCTGCTGGACCAGCAGGGGCTGCTGCAGCGCACCCACGGCGGCGCGGTCACCGGCTCGGTGAACCTGGAGCTGCCGCTGCGGCACCGGGCCGGGCGGCAGCAGGCCGAGAAGCGCCGGATCGCACAAGCCGCGGCGGCCCTGGTGCCGGACGGGGCCGTCGTCGGCATGACCGGCGGCACGACGGTCACCGAGGTGGCCCGTGCCCTGTGCGACCGCAGGCCCGCCGACCGGGGTCTGACCGTGGTCACCAACGCGGTCAACATCGCCGCCGACCTGATCGTCCGCCCGGAGGTCCGCCTGGTCGTCGTCGGTGGCACCGCTCGCAGCGCCAGCTACGAGCTGGTCGGCCCCGCCGCTGAGCGGATGCTGGCGCAGTACCACCTCGACGTCGCCTTCATCGGCGTGGACGGCCTCACCGCGGCGGAGGGCTGCACCACCTA
Organism: Streptacidiphilus sp. MAP12-16; assembly: GCF_041262165.1. Lineage (NCBI taxonomy): Bacteria > Bacillati > Actinomycetota > Actinomycetes > Kitasatosporales > Streptomycetaceae > Streptacidiphilus > Streptacidiphilus sp. MAP12-16. The sequence goes on along the minus strand of NZ_JBGCBY010000021.1, from coordinate 15,037 downwards.
CGACGAGATGGAGGCCAACACCGACCTCGCCTTCCTGCGCGCCGCCGCCCGTTCGATCGTGGTCGCCGACAGCACCAAGGTCGGCAAGGTGACCTTCGCCGGGATCTGCCCGCTCGCGGACATCGACGACCTGGTCACCGACGACGGCCTGACGGACGACCAGGAGAAGTCCCTCACCGACGCGGGCGTCCGGGTCCTCCGCGCCTGAACGGCGGCGCCACCTGCGCGGCCGGTCGCCCGCGTACACCGTTCACTGGGTATCAGGTCGCGGCATCCAACGCGCCTTGTACAGGCTCGTCCCCGCGAGGTCCTGACGGCCGTCCGGCAGGTGGAAGGTGATGACGGAGGTGCACCAGGTGCACGGGTTGGCCGCATCCGGGGTCACCGTGAGGACCTGGCCGGTCACCGGGGAGTCGCCGACGCTCTTCACCCCGGACCGGTCGATCCCCTGCTGCCCGACGTACGGCACGAAGGCGTCATCGGGGATGGAGTACTGGCGCACCCGACCGCCCGTGGTGACCCACAGCCGGTCCGGGTTCCCCTCCACCGTGGCGAGATCGTGGCCGCCCTGCTCGGGAAGGTCGACGATGTGGGTCGCCGTCAGCCTCGGGTGGGCCGCGGTGCCGCCGACTCTGAGCGCCAGCAACTGGTGCTGTCCCAGGACCCAGAGCCTCCTGCGGACGTCGTCCCACTGCACGCCGTGCGCGCCGGGCAGGCTGAACTGGTAGTGCCTGGTCGACCGCGAGCCCTGGGAGGCGGTGTAGACGCGGACGAATCCGCCCGCGCTGGCCACGACGGCGACGTTGCCGTCCGGGAGGATCTCCATGCTGTGGAGGTTCGCCCCCGAGATCACGGTGGCCCAGTGGGCTCGCCCCTGTGGGTACGACACCAGCGCGGCCATGCCGGCCGAGGTGCACGTGAGCAGCCACTCCTGACCGTTGAGCACCCGGTGCTTGGCTTCGCTGACGTTGTGCCAGCCGTGCTGCGGGGCCAGGTCGTGCAGGCGGCTGTCGTCGGCCGGCGACCAGGACCACAGCGCTGCCCGCGCCGCCGAGCGCCGGGCCGGCCTGCCGCGCCCCAGCCAGGACGAGTCGTCCGTGTCGAGGATCAGTACCCGCTCACTCGCCTGGTCCGCCGCGAGGAGCAGGCTTCCCCGCGCGGCTGCCAGGTCGATCCGGGCGCTGTTCTGATTCCTGTTCCCGGCCCGCTGTGGCGGCGGTGCCGCCGCCACAGTCGTCGCGGCCGCAGCCAGCAAGCCCAGTACGGCCCGCCGCGCCGTCACGAGGACGCCTCGTGCAAGGCCGGGGTCGTAGCAATCGGACGATACGCACACTTCGTCAGAAATAGTACGAAAGTATCCACTGAGTGATTGGAGCGCATCGCACGCCCCGCGGCGCACTCGACGCCACGGACGCTCATGAAAATTTAACCTTGCGTCACCTGCGGCGCGGCATCCGCATGGTGAGCAGCCGGGTCCCCGCGAACTTCACGCACCCGGACTCAGGTCCTGGCGCCCGTCCGGTCCTCGATCTGCGGCGCCAGTACGTCCAGCAGCCGGGCGACCTCCGCCGCCACGGCGTCCCGCGCGGGTGCGAGCCAGCGGCGGGGGTCGACCAGTGCCGGGTCCGCGGCCAGTGCCTCGCGAACGGCTTCGGTGTAGAGCCGGTTCAGGTGGGTGGAGATGTTGACCTTGCGCATACCCGCGGCGACGGCCGCCGCCAGGGCGCTGTCCGGTACGCCCGAGCTTCCGTGCAGCACCAGCGGGACGGGTACCGCCTCACGCAGCGCGGCGATCAACGGCAGGTCGAGGGTGGCCTCACGGACCGTCATGGCGTGCGAGGAGCCGACCGCGACGGCCAGCGCGTCCACGCCCGTCGCGGCGACGAACGCTGCGGCCTCGCCCGGATCGGTGCGCACGCCGGGGGTGTGGGCGCCGTCCTTGCCGCCGATCTCGCCCAGCTCCGCCTCGACGAGGAGGCCCTGTTCGTGGCACCAGCCGGTGATCTCGCGGGTCGTCGCGACGTTCTCCGCCCAGGGCAGCCGCGAGCCGTCGTACATTACCGAGCCGAAGCCGCAGGCAGCCGCCTCACGGATCAGTTCGAAGCTGGTCGCGTGGTCCAGGTGCAGCGCCGCCGGGACGTCCGCGGCGCGGGCGGCGGCCCGGCTGGCGGCGGCGATCGGGGCGAGGCCGCCGTGGTAGCGCACCGCGTTCTCGCTGATCTGCAGGATCACCGGCGCCTTCGCCTGCCGCGCTCCGGCCAGGATCGCCTCGGCGTGCTCGATCTGGATGACGTTGAACGCGCCGGCGGCGAAGCCGTCCCGTTCGGCGGTCCTGAGAATCTGCGCGGTCGGCGTGAGCGGCATGTCAGCGGTTCTCCTGCTGCTTCGTCAGTTCGGTGCTGGCTTCGGTACTGAATTCGGTGCTGAATTCGGTGCTGATTGCGTTCCGGAGCTCGGTCCGGGGCTTGTCCCGGAGTTCGGCGCGGAGTTCCGCGTAGAGCGCGGCGTCGTAGTCGCCGGCCAGCGGCGCTGCCACTGCGGCGGCGGACAGCGCCGCCGCATCGGCGGTCGCCTCCGGCCAGGGCAGGCCGTCGGCCAGGGCGATGGCGAGCGCGGCGGTCGCGGCGTCACCCGCGCCGGTGGGGTTCCCCCGCACCTGTCGCGGTACCGGCGTGTGCCAGCGGAGGCCGTCCGCGCTGCCGAACAGGCCGTCAGCCCCGGCGGTGACCACGGCGGCGCCCGCGCCCAGGGCGCGGAGCCGCTCGGCGGCGAGCGCCGGACGGGTCGCTCCGGTCGCTCGCTCAGCCTCCTCGGCGTTGGGCTTGACCAGCGCGGGACGCCCCGCGAGACCGGCTCGCAGAGCCTCGCCGTCGGCGTCCAGCACCGCCGGCACGCCCAGTGCGGCTGCTCGGCGCAGCAGCACGGCGTAGGCGTCCACGGGCAGCCCCGGCGGCAGGCTGCCGGAAAGGACCACCACGGCAGCGCCGGCCAGAGCGCTCGGGAAGTCGCGTTCGGCGAAGCGCCGCCACTCCTCGGCGGTGACCGACGGACCGGGCTCCCAGAGACCCGTCACCTCGCCGGTCTCCTCCGCGACCACCGCCACCGTGCGCCGGGTCGACCCCCCTACCGGCGTCAGCAGGTGGGGAAGCGCGGCCCGGTCGAGGTCGGCGCGCAGCAGTTCCCCGCTCGCGCCGCCCGCCAACCCGGCGACCCGGACCTGGCGGCCGCGCGCGGACAGTACCCGGGCGACATTGACCCCCTTGCCCCCGGCGCGCTCGGTCACCGAGGCGACCCGGTTGGTGCCCGCGGGCCGCAGCCGGTCGAGGCGGTAGGTGACGTCCAGCGCGGCGTTGAGAGTGACGGTGACGATCACCGGTCGGCCAGGTCCGGGGACAGCACGACCGAGCGGGTCAGGTGCTGCGGGCTGTCCACGTCGCGGCCGAGCCGTTCGGCCAGGGCGACGCCCAGGCGCTGGACCCGGACCAGCTCCGCGACCGGGTCCAGGGTGCGACGCTCCAGGTACGCGCCGGTCGCGGCGACCTGTTCGGCCAGGCCCTCGGGCAGGTCGCCCAGGCTCCACACGGCCCTTCCGGGGCGCGCCACGCTGATCGGGCCGTGGCGGTACTCCATCGCCGGGTACGCCTCGGTCCACCAGGCGGCGGTCTCCCGTACCTTCAGTGCCGCCTCCCGGGCGAGGCCATAGGTCCAGCCCCGGCCGAGGAAGCTGACCTGCTCGGCTTCCAGCAGCTCGCCGGCGATCGGGGCGGCGAGCGCGGCCGCACCGTCGGCGAGAACCGCGCCGACGTCCTCGCCGAGGTGGGCGCGGAGCAGCAGCAGCTGGGTGGTGGGGAAGCGGGTCTGCACCACCGAGCGCTCGTCGGCGAAGTCCAGTACTACCAGCTCGTCGGTCAGGTCGGCGACCGGGGTGGCCGGGTCAGCGGTGATCGCCGTGCTGGCGACCTTGCCGCGGACCTGCTCGAGCAGCGCCAGCACCTCGGTGGTGGTGCCGGAGCGGGTCAGCGCCAGCACCCGGTCGTAGCGGCGGTCGAAGCCCGCGCCGAGCGGAGCCTCGGAGGCGGCGAAGGCGTCGGTCTCGCCGAGTCCGGCGGACTCGCGCAGCGCGGCGTAGGCCTGGGCCATGAACCAGGAGGTGCCGCAGCCGACGACCGCGACCCGCTCGCCGTGGCGGGGGAGCAGCGGCGCGAACTCGGGCAGCCGGTCCAGTGCCTGCTGCCAGCAGTCGGGCTGGGAGGCGATCTCTTGCGCGGTCCAGGACATGGCGGACTCCTCAAAGGATGATCGAAGATGCGCAGAAGGGTCGCGCAGTAAGCAAAAATGAGCATACATGCGCAGTGCGGCAACCGAAACACCCCGTCCGGCAGTGCCGGACGGGGTGTCGTGGAGGTTCCGGAAGCGGATCAGTTCTCGCGCAGTCCCGACTCGTCGGGTCCAGCGCGCGCTGCAGGCGGCGGCGGGTCGCGTCGGTGATCTCCCGCTGCTCCTACAGGCGGGTCAGCTCCGCCGACTCTGCCGAGATCAGCGCCCATCCCGCCAACGCGCGGGGCCCGGTCGAACGGATCGCTCCGCCCGGCCGGGCCCCGGTGTGGTGCCTCGTGCTGGTGCCGTCTACCCAATGCTGTCTACTGCTGCCTACTGCCGACTACTGCGCCGCAGGCCCGAACGGAGCGGAGCCGTCGGAGGCGTTCGGAACCTGGGCCTCGCTCTGCGGCGCGACGGCCGCCGAGGAGGTGGACCCACCCAGGTCGCGGTGCACGGCCAGGGCGACCCGCTCGATCGTGTCGATGCCGTAGCTCATGGTCCCGTTGTTCTGGGTGAGCACCGCCATCCGGTAGTCCCGCCCGGCTCCCGTGAAGATCCCGATGCTGTGCACGCGCCAGCCGTGCGTGGCACGGGGCAGCCAGCCGTTCTTGTTGTGCGCCGTCACGCCGCGCGGAGTCCCGTAGGGGGTGCCCCAGCGCTGCGAGGGCGTGACCTCGGCCATGAGCTGCAGCGCATAGGCGCGCCACCCCGCGGACAGCACGGTGTGGTTGTCGGTGAAGGCGTCCAGCAGGTGCATCTGGTCCCGCGCGGTGATCTGGGTCAGGCCCCAGTAACCGCCCGGGCCCGGGTGGGTGTTGACCATCCGGGCCAGGTTCAGGAACGCCTGGAACCGGGCCCGGCCCAGGCTGTACCACAGGTTGCTCGCGGCGGTGTTGTCCGACTGAGTGATCATCAGGTGCAGGTTGCTCGACTCCCACGAGGTCAACCCGCGGTGCTGCTCCTGGGCCCGGCGGAGCACCGCGCCCATGATGCTGGCCTTGACCACGCTCGCCGAGTCGAAGTGCACGAAGGCGTTCACGTCGCAGTAGACGCCGGACTTGGCGTCCCAGACGTTGATTCCCACGCTGTCGTAGCGCCCGGCAAGGGCGGCCTTGATGTCGTGGGACAGCTTGGCCGCCAACGCAGGATGCGTGGCCGAGCTGCAGACGGACGGGGTGGCCGCAACGGCCTGGGCGGCCGCCCCCAGCGGCAGCAGCGCGGCCAGAGCCGCGCTGCCCAGAGCACCGGCGACCGCGCGCCGCGCGCGGGACAAACGGAGTGACGCCATCTACAAAGGTCCTTCCTCGGGGAAGTCGGAGGTGAAATGAAACAAAACTGATGTTCAGTCTGGGGCCTGAGCTGCCCCTGTCACCGCAGACTTCCCGAGGGACGGAATAGTTGCATGGTCCTGGTAACGATCGGATGCCGGACCGCCCGGACCTGACCCGGGGTCGTCCGTCGCCGCGCGACTCGTGCCCCGACGCCGCGTGCTGACGAACGCTCAGCCCTGACGACGACTCAGTCGGGCTCACGACCCGTCCGGCAGGTCCTATTGCGGCGGCAGCCTGTCCATGTGCTTCATGGCGTTCATGACGTCCAGCACGGTGAGGCTGCTCGCGGGACCCACCGGGGCGAACACGTGCACGGTGCCCGACGAGGCGAAGTTCAGGTCCAGCTGGATGGTGTCGCCGAGCTTGGGCACCCGCTTGAGGTCCGTCAGCTCGATCTTCTGAGCGCCCGCGCTCAGCGTGACCGAGCCGGCCGCGGGCACGGTGATCCACGGCAGCGCGGCGGGGGAGGAGCCCTGGACCAGGGTGATCCGCCCCGCCCACGGGCTGGACGCGCCGACCAGGCGGTCGGCGGTCCCGCCGTTGTTGCGGATGCTGATGTAGGCGTAGACGGGCCCGGCGGGGCCCGCCGGCGGGTCCAGGTGCGCGTCCGTCATCCCGATTTTGGGCGGCGTGGGCGCCGCCGTCGCGGCCTCGCGGGCGCTGCTCCCCCACAGCAGCAGGACGACCGCGAGCAGGACCAGCACCGGGGCCTGAAGCAGCAGCAGCTGCCTCGGGCCCGGCAACCAGCCGCGCCGAGGAGCCCGCGCGTCCAGGGCGGCGGCCTCCTGCTCCAGCGCGACGAGCTCCCGCTCCTCCGCGTCGGCGGTGTCAGCGTCCACGGCGTCCTCGGCGTCCACGGCGTCCACTTCGGCCTTCCACGATGTCCGGCCCGCTGCCTAGTAGCCCGACGGCCAGGTGAAGTCCTTGTAGGGCGTGTTGGTGCCCACGTCCAGCTGGATCTTCTTGAACTCGGTGAACGTGATCTTCGTGGGGTCGCCGGTGTACAGCTTGCCGTCGACGTACACGGTGACCGTGCCCTTGTCGGGGCCGACCTGGGTGCTGCTGAGCGGCTGCTTCCAGAGGTCGAAGAAGTTGCCCAGCGTGTACTCGCGCTTGGTGGGCGACTCGACGTGGATGACGCCGGTCTCGTCGTGGGTGTGCAGGTAGTAGAACGCGCTGCCGCTGCTGACGAACGCGCTGCTGCCGCTGTTCTGCAGGCTGTACGGGGGCATGATGCCGATGCCGTACGGAATCGACTTCTGCACGCCGTTGACGTAGATCTGCAGGTGCGAGTGGATGTGGTAGTCGAGCGTCTCCATGGAGTTGCTCTTCACCACGCCGTCGATGTCCTCGCCGGTGGCCTGGTGCGCCGTGGTGGCGAGCAGGCTGGTGTTCTTGTCGATCGAGGGGTCCGTGGCCTGCTTGGTCGCCTTGGCCTTCTGGTTCGCGTCCATGGTGCTTCGGATCCCGAAGTAGGCGGCCGTGCCCGCGCCACCGAGGAGGACCGCTCCGGCGACGACCCAGCTGATCATGACCTTCCGCTGGCGTCTGGCCTCGGCCAGACGCTGCGCGGCGATCTTCTCCTGGGCTATGCGGCGCCGATCAGCGTTCGACGGCTTCTTCTGTGTCATCGGTCCTCAGTAGCTTCAGGCCAGTCCGGGACAGCAGTTCGTCCCCGCGGCGTCACGTTAGTCGGTGGGCTGCTAAGCGTCCCGTAAGTGTGCGGGGGAGAGGAATGGCGATGATCTTATTTATGTCGATATGACCGATATCCATGAGTAACAGGTTGATAACGCCGAGGGTGTGCCGACGGTCTGTTGGAGTTTCCCATCAGAATCCTGAGAAGCAGCGTCCCCACGGCCCTCGGTGCCTCGGCACTACGGCTGCCGGTGCGAGCTGCCGTGCGGGTCGCGGCAGTGGTCCCCGGCCGGCGCCGCGAAGCCGTCACCGCCGAGCTGCAGCAGTTCCGGGGTGGCATGGTCCACCTGTAGCGTCGTGTGGTCGATCCGGTGGTCCTCGCGCAGGAGCGTCTCCAGCCGCACCCGGACCCCGTGGCAGTCCATGTCCCCACGCACCAGTACGTGCGCCGACAGCGCCGGGTAGCCCGAGGTGATGGTCCAGACGTGCAGGTCGTGCACCTCGACCACGCCCGGCTCGGCCACCAGCTCGGCGCCGATCGCGTCCGGGTCGAGCCCCGCCGGGGCCGCCTCCAGGAAGATCCGCCCGGACTCGCGCACCAGCCCGAACCCGGCGTGGAACATCAGCGCGGCGACCACCAGTGTCGCGATGGCGTCGGCCCGGTCGAAGCCGGTGAGCAGCACCACCAGGCCGGCCACGGCAGTGGCGACGAACGCCCAGGCGTCATTGAGGATGTGCTGGTACGCACCTTCGACATTGAGGCTGCTGCGGTTCGCACGGGAGATCAACCAGGCCGCGACGATATTCACGACGATGCCGACGAGCGCCGTCGCCAGGACGATCCCTCCGGCCACCTCGGGTGGGCTGACCAGTCGGCGGATCGCCTCGTAGGTGAAGAACCCGCCGAGGACGAGCAGGGTGATTCCATTGGCCTGTGCTGAGAGGATCTCCGCACGCTTGAGACCAAAGGTCAGTGCCCCCTTTGCGGGCCGCGCCGCCAGCCGCATCGCGACCAGGGCCAGCAGCAGGGACGCTGCGTCGGTGAGCATGTGCCCGGCGTCCGAGATGAGGGCGAGCGAGTGGGCCAGCACACCCACCGTCACCTCGCCGACCATGAACGTGGCGATCAGCGCGAGCGCGCCCAGCAGGTAGCGCCGGTCGGCGTCCGCCGACACGCCATGGCCGTGGCCCGCGTGACCGCCGCCCCCGCTGTGGGCGTGGCCCTGGTGCGGCTGGTCCTCGTGCGCGTGCGGCTCGCGGTGCACGTGCTGCTCAGGCGCGTGATCCCGGATCGGGCTCACCAGGGCCTCCTCGATCGGCGCCGCGCGACCGCGCCGCTCAGGTCAGTGACGACCACCACTCTACCGGCACACATGAAGAATCCTTCATATGTCCGGAGGGCGTGGGAAACCACTCGCAGCCGGCGCACCTGTCGACCTACCGTTCCGGTATGGCGTCAACCCCTCCGCTCGTCGCCGTCCTCAGCGGCGCCGGGTTCTCCACCGACTCCGGTATCCCCGACTACCGTGGCCCCAACGGGCTGTGGCGGCGTGACCCGGAGGCCGAGAAGCTGGTCACCATCGGCGACTACCGAGCCGACCCGGACGTACGCCGCAAGGCGTGGCGGCTGCGCATCGAGCTCGGCGTCCTCGACGCCCGGCCCAACGGGGCCCACCGAGCCCTCGCGGACCTGGAACGCGCCGGGATCCCGCTGCGGGTCCTCACCCAGAACGTCGACGGGCTGCACCAGCTCGGCGGAGTGAGCGAGCGCAAGGTCCTGGAACTCCATGGCACGGCACGAAAGGTCCAGTGCCTGGACTGCAAGGTGCGCGGCCCCATGGCCGAGGCCCTCGACCGGGTGCGCGCGGGCGAGGCCGACCCGCCGTGCCGCGCCTGCGGAGGCGTGCTCAAGCCGGCCACCGTGATGTTCGGCGAGCACCTCGATCCGGAGGTCCTGGGCCAGGCCAGGGGCATCGCCGCCGCCTGCGACACCCTGCTCGTCGTCGGCACCTCGCTCCGCGTCCACCCGGCGGCCGGCCTGGTCGACGTCGCCCTCGCCGCCGGGGCCCGGGTGACCATCGTCAATGCGGAGCCGACGCCCTACGACGACCGCGCCGCCGAGGTCGTCCGCGACCCGATCGGCACGGCCGTCCCCACACTCGTTCGACGCACCATCGAAGCCGCGGGCCGTCCCGCGGACCACTGAGCGGCCCGCCCACTCCCTTGATCGCCCCCTGGAAGAAACGCCTTGATCAGGAGAGGGTGGCGGCATGGTCTTCTCGGTGGCTCATCTCAGCGATCCGCACATCACCACGGGCGCCCTGGCGGCGGAACCGGCCTCCGGTCTGAGCCGTGCGCTCAGCCGGGTACTGGCACTGGATCCCCAGCCGACCTGCGTGGTCATCACCGGCGACCTCGCGGACCGGGGCCGCGCGGACGAGTACGCCACACTGCACGAGGTGATCGACCGCTTCCCCCTGCCGATCCATCTGGCGACCGGCAACCACGACGACCGCGACGCCCTGCTCGACGCCTTCGGCGGCAGCACCTACCTCGGCGACGGCAAGCAGGCGCACTACTCCGTGGACTACCCCGACGCGACGATCGTGGTACTCGACTCGAAGGTCCCCGGGGCGCCCTCCGGTCTGCTCGGCCCGGACCAACTCGAATGGCTGGACACGGTTCTGGCCCGCAGGCCGGAGGTGCCCGCGTTCGTCTGCCTGCACCACCCGCCGATGCCGGTGGGCATCCCCTACCTGGACGGTATGCGGCTGGTCGACGGCGCGGCACTGGGCGAGGTCGTCGCCCGCCACCCGCAGGTGGTGCGCGTTCTCGCGGGCCATGTGCACCGGCCGATCACCGCGGCCTTCGCCGGCAGCACCCTGGCCGTCGCGCCCAGCACCTACCGGCAGACCGACCTGTGCCTGCGCGCCGACCGCACGATCGGTTACCTGCCCGAGCCGACAGCCTTCCTGCTCCACCTGCTGACCGGTGCGGAGTGCGTCACCCACACGGTGTCGGTCAGCCACGCCGCCGCGCTGATCGTCGGTTACTGATCGTCGGCTACTAAGGGGAGGACTGCTCACCAGGGGAGAACTGCTCACCGCGCGGCGAAGAGGGCGGGTCCCCTGAGGGGACCCGCCCGTTCTGCTCGATGCGCTTCCGCTATCGGGTCAGCCCGAGATCGCGCAGCCGCCGGCGTTGTTGCTCCAGGTCGGCTGCATCGCGAAGGAACCGCTCGGCAGACTGACGCTGCTCAGGTTCTGCCACGCGCACAGGTCGCCGTTCTCCTGGCCGTCGGAGGCCACCCAGCCGCTGGAGGGCTGCGGGTCCGTCAGGGTTTCGGCGTACTCGTGCCCGCCGACGATGCTGAACCCGTCGAGCTGGCTGCTCACCGAGCTCGCGCCGCAGCCGGAGCCGGCGTCCAGCACGTACGGCATGTTGGTGTAGGCGACGTTGCCGTTGTAGTCGTGCCACGCGCAGAAGCCCGAGTTGGGGAAGCCGTCGGGCGAGGTGCCGCTCGGGCTCATCACGACGATCTGGACGTCCGGGCCGGAGACCCCGAAGTGCTGGGCCCCGGCATCGGCCTCGGCCGCGATGTCGGCCTGGGCCGCCGAGCTGGGCGCGGCCGAGCTGTCGTCGACCCAGCTTCCGCCGAGGACGGAGCCGTTGAAGCTCGGGCCCTGGCCGCTGCTGTCTGTGTACTGGGAGGTGACGGTGGACCAGCTGTCCTGGGACGTGCCCAGGCCGCTGAACAGGTTCTGCTGGTACTGCTGCACGCCGTTGCTGTCGCTGTCCCACTGGTTGCCCCAGAAGACCAGGTAGACCGTCGCCTGGTGCTGGACCGGGCCGCCGTTGTACAGGAGCGTGCCGCTCGCGGCCGGGCGGGCGCCCGGGTGGCGCGTCCCGACATGGCCGCGCATGGGGACCACGCCGTGGCGGCCGTGGGTCTCCACCCGGAAGACGTGCCCGTGGCTGCGGACGTAGTGGACGCCGGCGGACTGCGCGGCCGCGGGCACGGGCTTCGAGGTGTCGCCTGTGGGAACGACCGAGGCCGTGCTGGACGCCGCGGCGCCGAGCACGGCGGCGACCGCGACGGCGCACACCGCAGCGGCGTGGCGGAGCCGCCGCCAGTGGCGACCGGTGGACGAGTGACCGTGTGGGGTGGGTATCAACATTCCCTGGGCTCCTTCTGATGCCGTGGGGGGACAACAACGGGGAGGGATTTCAGCCGGGGATCGCCGAACTCGTTGCGACTCCGGGGCGCGCCAGGACATCCGTGATCGACAGGACCGGTGGGTGCTGCGCCTGACGGAGCGGGCAGCGAAGCGGAACCGGTCACTGCTTGACGGTGCGCAATCAAACACCACGGGGAAGGGTGGCAACAAGGCCCATGTGGCTGGACCTTGCGCCGGCGAGCGAGGGTGGGGAGCGGGGGCGGTGCTGGGGCCGGGTGAAGTTTCACCAGCTCAGCCAGCCTGGGCGGCTGACGCCGGGTCAGCCCGATCCGCCCGGCGTCCGGGTCGACCTGCACAGGATTCTCACAGGAACTGACGCTCGCCCTCACCCGCAGGCGCCGGGATCGCCCCGTCGACGCCGACGCCTCGCCGTCGCCTCGGTTCGGTTCGGTTCAGCACACGGGGTCGACGGCGCTGGGGACGGGCTTCGCTGCGTGACCTGACGGGTCGTCCCCGCGCAATCCCGTCCCTCCGTGCGCGCGCAGAGTACGAACGTCACGCACGGCGAGCATGGTGATCGTGGACACGGCGATGGTTCCGGCCGCCCCGAACAGCGCGGCGCGAGTACCGAAGGCGTGAGCGAGTGGCCCGGCCGCGACCTGGGCGACCGGGATGGCGACGAAGGATCCGATCATGTCGTACGAGTAGACCCGTGCGAGCTTGTCCACAGGGATCTCCTGCTGCAGCGAGGTCTCCCATGCGATGCCGAACTGCTCGATGCACATCCCGACCACAAAGCCCGTCAGTGCCAGTGCGTAGACCTGTTCCTGCAGCGCGAGCCCCAGCGGCATCAGCACCTCCGCGCCCACGCAGGCGACGCCCATCAGGAGCAGCCGCCGAGGGCGCAACCGCAGCGCGATCAGCCCGCCGACGACCATGCCCGCGGTCTGCGAGGCGAGCACGACGCCCCATCCCGATCGGCCGAAGCTGTGGTCGGCGACCACTGGCCCCAGCACCTGGACGGACATCGACAGTGCCGCATTGAGGAAGCCGAAGGCCACGACGATCACCCAGACCCAGGTCCGGGATGCGAACTCGGACCATCCCTCCCGCAGTTCGGCGACCAGCCCGGCCCGCGGACCTGCGTCCGGTCCGGCATCAGGCTCGGCTGCCGACTTGTCGGGCGCGATCCTTACCTGTGCGAAGATCACGGCCGCCAGGCCAAAACTCGCGGCGTCCACGGCGAGCCCCCACCCCGGACCGACCGTGGCCACCAGCAGCCCGCCCAAAGATGCACCGACGATCATCGCCGTGTTGGCGAGCATCCGGTTGAGCGCGTTGGCGGACCGCCGCAGCTCCGCCGGGACGGTTTGCGGCACGAGTGCGGAGGAGGCCGGCAGCGCGAAGGCTGCGAAGACTCCGTTCGCGGCGGACAGCACGATCAGCAGCGGGATCGTCGCGCTGTGCGTCAGCACGAGCGTGGCCACCGCGGCCTGGCTGCAGGCGCTGAGGACGCCGGAACCGACCAGCACGAGGTGGCGCGGCAGGCGGTCCGCCAGCACACCGCCGAAAAGCAGGAAAATCACGTTGAAGAGCGAACGCGCACCGACGACCAGGCCGAGGTCATTGACCGATCCGGTGAGGTCCAGCACGGCGAAAGACAGCGCGATCGGGGCCACGCCGTTCCCCAGCAGATTGACGCCTCGCCCAGCTGCCAGAAAGCGGAAGGCGGGATGACGCAGAGGGGCAAGCGCTGAGCGCGGATCGGCGGGCATGGGGCACTGTCGCGTGCCCCATCGTCAGGCGTCAACGCAGTTTCGGCCCTGACAACGCCGGTGCCCCTCCCGTCCGCCATTGACGGTCCCGGTCCTCCCGGATACGGTCACGTCAACATTCTGTTGAAATCCTGGAGGAGTACGCGATGGCGCGTCACGACGACTCGGTCGGCAACGGGGGCTATGGCACCACGCTGTCCAGCGCGGTACGGGCCGGAGTCGACACCGCCCTCGCCGAGGTCGACGCCGAACTCGCCAGCCGCTATCCCGGCGAGCCCAGCACCCGCCAGCCCGTCCACACCGTCTACGTTCCGGCGGACGCCCTGGCCGAAACGAACGTGACCGCCCTGGTTCGCGACTGGGGCCGGCAAGCCACCGCCCTCCTGGACCAGCACGCCCCGAACGCAGCCACCCTCGCCGCCATCGTCGGCCGGCCGGCGGACCAGCTCGCCACAGAGGTCTACGACCGGGTCCGGGCCAAGCTCGACCGCGAGCCGGTGGAGGACCTCCGCATCGACTTCGAGGACGGCTACGGGCCCCGCCCCGACGCCGAAGAGGACGGTGCCGCCGTCCAGGCCGCCCGCCTGGTCGCCGCCGCGGTCGCCGAGGGCACTGCGCCGCCCTACATCGGCATCCGGATGAAGTGCATGGAAGCCGCTGTCCGCACGCGCGGCATCCGCACTCTCGACCTCTTTCTCACCGAGCTGCTCAGCGCAGGCAGCGGCGGTCTCCCGAGCGGGCTCGTCCTCACCCTGCCGAAGGTCACCTACACGCAGCAGGTCAGCGCGATGGTCCGCCTTGCCGAGGACTTCGAGCGCGCCGCCGGCCTCCCGGACGGCCGCATCGGATTCGAGATCCAGATCGAGACCACCCAGGCCATCCTCGGCGCGGACGGCCGAGCCACCGTCGCGCGCATGATCGACGCTGCCGAAGGCCGGGCGACCGGACTCCACTACGGCACCTTCGACTACAGCGCCTCCTGCGGAGTCGGCGCGGCGTATCAGAGCATGGAGCACCCAGTCGCCGATCACGCCAAGGCCGTGATGCAGGTCGCCGCCGCCGGAACGGGAGTACGGCTCTCGGACGGTTCGACCAACGTCATCCCGACCGGCGACGCCGCCCAGGTCCGCGGCGCCTGGCACCTGCACCACCGTCTCGTCCGCCGCTCGCTCGAGCGCGCCTACTACCAGGGCTGGGACATGCACCCCGGACACCTGCCCACTCGCTACGCCGCGGTCTACTCCTTCTACCGGGAGGGCCTGGACCAGGCTGCCGCCCGCCTCAGCGCGTACGTGTCCCGCTCGGGCGGCGACGTCATGGACGAGCCCGCGACCGCCAAGGCGCTGAGCAGCTACCTGCTGCGCGGCCTCGACTGCGGAGCGGTCGACACGGCCGAGGTCGAGAAGGCGACCGGCCTGGATCGCCGACAGCTCAACGCCCTCGCCGGGCGCTGACGGACGATTTGGTCCTCCGCCGCCGGTCCCGTAGAGTTTCCTGGTCGCCAGCCGGGGAACCCCGGGGTGCGGCCATCCCTGAAACCATCAGAATCATGAGCGTCTGTTTTGCCATGACCTGAATTCGGGGAATGCGGTTGAATTCGCTCGTCCGAGCGAAATCGGCTAGAGTTTTACTCGTCGGAACGGGCCGGAAACGGTGCGGGAAGGCGGAAATCGGACCCGAGAGAGTCTGATAGGGTAAAGAACGAAGGAAGCGCCCGGAGAGACCGGTGAGACGGTCTTGAAGGAAGCGTCCGTTCCTTGAGAACTCAACAGCGTGCCAAAAGTCAACGCCAGAT